>NZ_DASVFL010000138.1:0-26746 GCF_036380075.1 Lentzea sp.
GACCGGACGCGCGCTGGCTGCTGGGCGCGCTCACCGGACGGCAGACCGGCGCCGACCCCGTCGGCCTCCACCGCGGCACGCCGATCGGCCACCACGTCAGCTTCCGCGTGCTGCCCGACATCCGGTTCGAGCGGTCGGCCACGGGGCGGACGGTGGCCGGCCGGCTGACGCAACCGCCGGAGATCTTCTGGCTCGACGTGGACGCGAGCTGGGTCCTGGCGTTCCTCGGCGACGGCGAGTCCGCCTCGTTCGCGAGCGTCCTGAAGGCCGCGGTGGGGGAGTGGGGCGTGCAGTCCACCTCCGCCGCGCACCGCCTCACCGTCGCGTTCCACTTCCTGATGGCGGCCTCGATCGTCGAACCGGCGTCATGAGCCCGGCTCCGCGTTCAGGAGCGTTCGTCCCACCATCGGGTGGACTGCGGTGGCGACCGGCAGGGTGGCCGCCGCACGGCCCAGTGGCTGTTTCGTCCACATGCGACATTCCTGAACGCGGAAGTTCTGGTCAAGGTGGTGTGCCGCGGTTGAAATCCACCGCGCAAAAGGCAGTCTCGCAGTGGTCTTTGCATGACGGTTGTACTGCGCGGCAGGGACTTCCGTCGGTCGTTGTCCGATGTAGAGTTCCGCGAAATCTGTACGCCGCATTTCTTCCTTGAGTGACGCTCCATGGCCGCGCGCGATGGTCGTCACCCACCACCGCAAAGGAACCGACAGTCCTGATGACCACCCCGAACCAGCCTCTCCACCGCCCCCAGTCGTCGCAGGCTCCGGGTGCCCGACTTCCTCACCTGCCGGCGGGGATCGGTCCGGTGGTGGGTCAGCCGGTCACGCCTGTCGACTGGTTCATGCGCATGCCCAACGGTGGGGGCACCGTGTTCCTGCGGCCCTCCGTTGTCGAGAAGAGCGCCTGAACGTCGTCTCTTCCCGCTGTGAGCTTCACGAGGGACCGGCCCGCTGGGCCGGTCCCTCGTGCGTTCGGTCGTTTGGGCATGCCACTTCACGGGGGAGTAACGACTCGGCCACAAGGGTGAAGTTGATCGTCATCTAACCCGTTCGGGCGACATCGATCGTCTTAGATCGCGGCATCCGCCGAGCCCCACGGAGTGACCTGATGCGCGCGAAGTCCCTGAGAAGACCCGGCCTGCTCGCCGCCGCCGCGCTGGCGGCCGTGGCCTCGCTGGTCATGACGACCAGCGCGTTCGCCGACGAGCCGACCACGAACGACGAGCGCGCGCAGCCGTTCCTCCAGTTCGTCGACTTCAACCACCCCGACGCCTGCGCCGTGGGCGGGCTGACCGGGACGCCGGTGCACCCGAGCAAGTTCACCTACGCCGGTGGCGACAACCAGCAGTACCTGGACATCACCGCAGTACCTGCGGACCTCAGGATCACCGGCATGGTCGTGCGGGCCGGGGACGTCTTCAACGTCTACCTGGCCGGCAAGCTCGGTGCCGAGCTGCCGTGGAAGGGGTTGCGGGCTCCGGTCCTCGGTGAGGGCGACCTGCCGCAGATCGGCGAGTGGTTCGGGTGCGGTGTCGCGGTCGAGAAGCCGCCGACCAGCACCGTCACGACCACCACGACCACCACCACGACGACCGAGTCGACCGTGACCCACTCGTCGACGCCGACTTCCGCGCCGACCTCCACGCCCGCGTCCACGTCGAGCTCCGAGTCGTCCGCCGAGGTCGTGCCGGCCACGACGACCACCACGATCGCGGCCGTGCCGGTCGCCCAGCGGAGCGGGCTGGCGTCGACCGGGTTCAACGGGGCCTGGCTGCTCGGGCTCGGTGCCGCGCTCGTGGCCGTCGGTGCCGCCGTGATGCTCGTGATGCGCAGGCGTCAGGACTGACGCACCTGACCGTGTTCCATCAGCACGCCCCACAGCGTGCCGAAGAGGATTCGCACCTCCAGCCAGTACTCGACGTCCGCAGAAGCCGCTCCGCCGCCGTACAGCTCCACGGCGCGCCGGGCGGCTTCTGCGCCGCGGGCACCTGCCAGGCAGGCGAGGTCCCAGCCCACCGGGCCGCGCCAGGTGTCCTCGAAGTCGTTCCAGACGGGGCCGGACGACGTCATCAGCACGTTGCCGTGGTGCGAGTCGCCGTGGAGCGGCTGGACGTCGTTGTAATGCGCGTCCCAGTCCGCGAGGAGCTCGTCCCGGCGCGCCCGGAAGGGCTCCAGGTCCGGCACGCCGATGCGGTCCAGGTAGGCCAGGGTGTTGTCGATGTCGTCCAGCGGCCCGCGTGAAGGCAGGGAACCGTCGTAGAGCCGCAGCTCGGCGTGCAGGTCGGGCAGCAGCTTGAGCACGTCGGGACGCGCCAGCTCGACGTCCGGGAAGTGCGGGACGTGCGTGCTGAACGAGAACACGAACCCGTCGGCCACGTGCGGGCCCGCGGGCAGTTCGGGAGAAGGCGTCACGACGGGCATGCCGCGGGAGGCGAGGAACGCCGACACCGACAGGTCGCGGGCGAAGTGGTCGGCGACGGAAGGCCTGATCAGGGCCGTGCGCGCGGCGACCCGTGCCACCACCGGGGCCGGGCGGCAGGTGCACGATGACGTTGCTGCCGTCCTGCAGCACGTCCGGGTCGTCGCAGACGACGCCGTGCCGGGCGGCGAAGGACAGGGCGGCGCGCGCCCCCGCGGAAGTCATGCCTGCGAGGCTGGCATCAGCCCTGGGGCAGGAGCGACTCCATTTCCGCGATCTCCTTCTCCTGGTGCGCGACGACGTCCTGGGCCAGCTTGCGTGCCTCCGGGTCGGTGCCGGCGGAGAGGTGTTTCCGAGCCATGTCCACGGCGCCGCGGTGGTGCTGGATCATCAGCGAGAGCCACTGGCGGTCGAACTCGGTGTCGTCCAGGTCGGCGAGGTTGCCGAGGTCGACCATGCCGTGGTCGGCGGAATGACCGTGTGACGTGTGCGACGACGCCTGGACCGGCGCGTTCCAGGTCTTCAGCCAGCCGTTCATGCGCTCGACCTCGGGCCGTTGAGCGTCCGCGACGCGCTTGGCCATCTCGATCACGTGCGGGTTCTCCGTGCGGGCGGTCACGAGGCCGCTCATGTCCAGCGCCTGCTCGTGGTGGGGCACCATGCCCTGCACGAACGCGACGTCCGCCGAGTTGTGCGTGGCGGGACCGCCACAGGCGGCCAGCAACAGGACAAAGGCGACGGCGAACGATCGGAGCACGGCGGCAGGATACGTGTGACCTGCGCTACGCCGCTGGCCACCGGCCCTGGGCCACCCGAACGGAGCTGATCGGCTCCGTCTAATATCCCGGGGAGTTTCCCGAACGACTGGTCCCACCAAGGCCTGGAGGCACCGTGACGGCCGTAGCCCCGCAGCCGATCGCAACGCGTCCTTATCCGACGCGCACTGCGGTCAAGGGGTCCTTCCTGCTGCGGATGTTCCGCACCACGGACCACAAGCAAATCGGCATCATGTACCTGGTCACCTCGTTCGCCTTCTTCATGGTCGGCGGCGCGATGGCCATGCTGATGCGGACCGAGCTGGCCCGGCCCGGCATGCAGTTCCTGAGCCAGGAGCAGTTCAACCAGCTGTTCACGATGCACGGCACCGTGATGCTGCTGCTGTACGCGACGCCGATCGTCTTCGGCTTCGCGAACTTCGTGCTCCCGCTGCAGATCGGCTCGCCCGACGTGGCGTTCCCGCGGCTCAACGCCTTCTCGTACTGGCTGTACCTCTTCGGTGGCCTGATCGTGATGGCGGGCTTCGTCACCCCCGGTGGCGCCGCCGACTTCGGCTGGTTCGCCTACACGCCGCTGTCGAGCGCCATCCACTCGCCCGGCGCGGGTGCCGACCTCTGGATCTCCGGCCTGGTGGTCGGCGGTCTCGGCACCATCCTCGGCGCGGTCAACATGATCACCACCGTGGTCTGCCTGCGCGCGCCCGGCATGACGATGTTCCGCATGCCCATCTTCACCTGGAACATCCTGGTGACGTCGGTGCTCGTGCTGCTCGCGTTCCCGATCCTGACCGCGGCCCTGCTGGGCCTGCTGGCGGACCGGCACCTCGGGGCCCACGTGTTCGACCCCGCCAACGGCGGCGTGATCCTGTGGCAGCACCTCTTCTGGTTCTTCGGTCACCCGGAGGTCTACATCGTCGCCTTGCCGTTCTTCGGCATCGTGTCGGAGATCTTCCCGGTGTTCAGCCGCAAGCCGATCTTCGGCTACAACGGCCTGGTCTACGCGACGCTCGGCATCGCGGCCCTGTCCGTCGCCGTGTGGGCGCACCACATGTACGCGACCGGCGCCGTGCTGCTGCCGTTCTTCGCCTTCATGACGTTCCTCATCGCGGTCCCGACCGGTGTGAAGTTCTTCAACTGGATCGGCACGATGTGGAAGGGCCAGCTGACGTTCGAGACGCCGATGCTCTTCTCGATCGGCTTCATCGTCACGTTCCTCTTCGGTGGCCTCTCCGGCATCCTGCTGGCCGCGCCCGCGATCGACTTCCACGTGTCGGACACGTACTTCGTCGTCGCGCACTTCCACTACGTGCTCTACGGCACGATCGTGTTCGCGACCTTCGCCGGCATCTACTTCTGGTTCCCGAAGATCACCGGCCGGTTCCTCAACGAGCCGCTCGGCAAGCTGCACTTCTGGACGACGTTCCTCGGCTTCCACGCGACGTTCCTCGTCCAGCACTGGCTGGGCAACGAGGGCATGCCGCGCCGGTACGCCGACTACCTCGCGTCCGACGGCTTCACGACGCTGAACATGATCTCGACGATCGGCGCCTACATCCTGGGCGCGTCGACGCTGCCGTTCATCTGGAACGTCTTCCGCTCGTACCGCTTCGGCGAGGTCGTCACGGTCGACGACCCGTGGGGCTACGGCAACTCGCTCGAGTGGGCGACGTCGTCCCCGCCGCCGCGGCACAACTTCACCGAGCTGCCCCGGATCCGTTCGGAGCGCCCGGCGTTCGAGCTGCACTACCCGCACATGATCGAGCGGATCCGCAACGAGGGTCACGTGACCTTCACCGGCAAGACGATCCCGCACGAGAAGGCGGCACCGGCGTTGTCGGAGCTGGCCGCGTCGGCGCTCAAGTCGGGCACTGCCTCCGAGAAGGATGATTCGGAGCACAACAAGTAGCCTGCACTCACAGGTTCAACGTCGAGCCCCGGCTGCTTCTCGCGGCCGGGGCTCGCCGCGTTTACGAGGAGACGACGACGTGAAAACGCCCGTGCTCATCACCGTGACCGGCCCCGACAAGCCCGGCGTCTCCTCGGTGCTCTTCGCCGTGCTGACACGGCACGGCGTCGAGGTCCTCGACGTGGAGCAGGTCGTCATCAGGGGCCGGCTGGTCCTCGGCGCGCTGGTCTCGACCGAACACGACCCCGAGAGCCTCCAGGAGGCCGTCGAGCAGGCCATGGCCACCGTCTCGATGCAGGTGGAGATCGAGATCGGCGCCGACTCGAAGCGCACCGCGCGCCTGGAGTCGTCGCACGTGCTGGTCGTGCTGGGCCGCCCGGTCACGGCGAAGGCGTTCACGGAGGTGGCGCGCAGGCTCGCGTCGCTGGGCGCGAACATCGACGCGATCCGCGGTGTGGCCGACTACCCCGTCACGGGCCTGGAGCTGCGCGTCTCCGTCGCCGACGACACGATGGAGAACGACGCCGCGCTGCGGTCGGCGCTCGCCGACGTGTCGGTGCGGGTGGGCCTCGACATCGCGGTGGAACGGGCCGGCCTCACCCGCCGCGCCAAGCGCCTGGTGGTGTTCGACGTCGACTCCACGCTCATCCAGGGCGAGGTGATCGAGATGCTGGCCGCGCACGTCGGGTGCGAGGAGCAGGTGCGCGAGATCACCGAGGCCGCGATGCGCGGCGAGCTCGACTTCGCCGAGTCGCTGCGGCGCCGGGTGGCGTTGCTGGAGGGCCTCGACGAGAAGGTGCTGGACGAGGTCGGCGCGTCGCTGGAGCTCACGGCGGGCGCGCGCACGACGATCCGCACGCTCAAGCGCCTCGGCTTCTACTGCGGTGTCGTCTCCGGCGGGTTCACGTCGGTGATCGAGGGCCTGGCCGACGAGCTGAACCTCGACTTCTGCGCCGCGAACACGCTGGAGGTCGTCGACGGCAAGCTCACCGGCAAGGTCGTCGGCGAGATCGTCGACCGGCCGGGCAAGGCCGTGGCGCTGCGCCGGTTCGCCGACGAGGTCGGCGTCTCGCTCGCGCAGTGCGTGGCGGTCGGTGACGGTGCGAACGACATCGACATGCTGAACGCGGCCGGTCTGGGCATCGCGTTCAACGCCAAGCCCGCGCTGCGCGAGGTGGCCGACACCGCGCTGTCGCACCCGTTCCTGGACGCGGTGCTGTTCATCCTCGGCGTCACGAGGGCCGAGGTGGAGGCCGCGGACGCCGCTGACGGCTTGGAGCTGACCCGGTTGTGATGATCCTCGACCTGATCGCCTCGCGGAACTACGCCGAGGAGAGCGAGGTGCGCGCGATGCCGATGGTGTTGCGCATCGAACGCGTGGACCCGCCGTCGCGGACGGCGTTGCTGGAGGCCGCGGCCGCTTCGGCGGTCGCGGTGTGCCTCGACCCGCGCGCCGACGTGGGCGGCGAGTGGCACGAGCCCGTCCGGGCGTGGGTGGCCGGGCGGATCCGCAAGGTGTCGCGGCGGGCCCGTGGCGTGCAGTGGGAGGCCGTGCAGGACCTGCCGGGCGTCACGGTCACCGTGGACGGCGCGTCCGTGCGGTCGCTGCTGCCCGTGCTGGTGACCGAGACGCCGCGCGAGGTCGCGAAGCTCCAGATCTCCGGCTCCGACCTGCCGGTGGACGAGCCGGGACCGGTGCCCGACGGCGCGCGGCTGCTGTACGTGAACCCGCGGGTCGAGATGTCCGCGGGCAAGCTCGCCGCCCAGGTCGGGCACGCCTCGATGCTGCTGGCGCCGCGGCTGTCGGAGACCGAGCTCAAGGCGTGGGCCTCCCTCGACTACCGGTGCGCCGTGCGGACGCCGTCCGCGGCCGAGTGGGACTCGCTGCTGGGCAGGGACGACGTCGTGGCCGTGCGGGACGCGGGGTTCACGGAGGTCGAGCCCGGCACGACCACGGTCATCGCTGTTTAGAACCTCGTCAAACGGGTAAATCCGCCTCTCGTGGGCTTACTCGACGTTCTCGATGCCCGGCTCGGCGACGGGCTGGAGAACCTGCTCTGCTCCCACCACACGCGAAGACTGCGTCGGCTGGGGTGGGGCGACGTGCTCGAAGGCGACGGCGCGGGGTGGTTCACCCCGCGCCGTCCGGTGCAGCACGGCAACAGCATCGAGGTCCTCGTCGACGGGGCCAACGCGTTCCCGGTCGTGGCGAAGGCGATCGAGGGCGCGCAGAAGTACGTGCACATCGCGAACTGGCACGCGTCGCCCGACTTCCGGCTGACCCGGGAGCCGGGCGCGCCGCAGCTGCGCGAGCTGCTGTCGGCCGCGGCGGAACGGGTGCCGGTGCGCGTGCTGCTGTGGGCCGGCCCGCCCGTGCCGTTCTTCGAACCGACGCGCAAGCGCGCTCTCGCGGCGCAGCACGCGTTCCAGGAGTGCGGCGCGGTCCGCTGCGAGCTCGACGCCCGTGAGCGGACCCTGCACTGCCACCACGAGAAGATCGTGATCGTCGACGACGTCGCGTTCGTCGGCGGCCTGGACATGACCGCGGTCGAGGGCGACCGCCACGACTCGCCGGAGCACCCGCCGCGCGACCTCGGCTGGCACGACCACATCGCGAAGCTCGAGGGCCCGGTCGTCGCGGAGGTGGCCGCGCACTTCGCGGCCCGCTGGCTGGAGATCGCGGGGGAGACCCTGCCGCCGCCCGAGGTGCCGCCGGAGGCCGGGTCGTCGTCGGTGCAGCTGGTGCGCACGGTCCCGGAGAAGACCTACGACTTCTCGCCGCACGGCGACTTCAGCCTGCTCGACTCGTACCTGCGGGCGCTGCGCGCGGCCGAGTCGTTCGTGTACGTGGAGAACCAGTTCCTGTGGTCGCCGGAGATCACCGAGGTGCTGCTGGAGAAGCTGAGCGACCCGCCGTCGCCGGACTTCCGGATCGTGCTGCTGCTGCCGCAGAAACCCAGCAACGGCGCGGACACCACGCGCGGGCAGCTCGGCCGCCTCCTCGACGCCGACCCCGGCGGGCTGGTGCTGGCCGCGACGCTCACCTCCCACGAGGAGGCACCGGTCTACATCCACGCCAAGCTGTCCATTGTGGACGACAAGTGGCTGTCGGTGGGCTCCGCCAACCTGAACGAGCACTCGCTGTTCAACGACACCGAGGTCAACGTCGTGACCGACGACGCCGCGGTGGCGCGCGAGACCCGGCTGAAGCTGTGGGCCGAACACCTCGACGGGATCGAGGGCGACGTCTCCGGGCCCGTGCACGAGGTCGTGGACAAGATGTGGCGCCCGGCCCTGGAGCGCCCCGCCCGCGTCACGGCGCTGCCCGGCGTGTCGCGTCGTGCCGGAAGATTGCAAGGACCGTTACGCGGATTGCTGGTCGACGGCTGATCCGCGGGTCTAGCGTGGCGGCGTGGCCAACGAGGTGACGATCCCGCTGCTGCCGTGCGCCTCCATCGACGAGGTGGCCGAGTTCTACGTGATGCTCGGCTTCACGGTCACGTACCGGCAGTACCGGCCGAACGCGTACCTCTCGGTGCGGCGCGAGGAGATCAACCTCCACTTCTTCGGCATCGCGGGCTACGAGCCGGCGGAGTCGTACAGCTCCTGCCTGATCCAGGCCGAGGACCCGCGCTCGCTGTACGAGGCGTTCGCGACCGGCATGCGCGCCGTGTACGGCCAGGTGCTGGTCACGGGCATCCCGCGGATGACCAGGCCGCGCCGGGACGGGTTCCTGGTGGTCGACCCCGGTGGCAACTGGATCCGGGTGGTGCCGTCCGTGCGGGAGCGCGAGCAGGTGCGCAACGGGCTGTCGCGGGCGTTGCGCAACGCCGTGACGCTGGCCGGGTCCCACGGGGCGGAGCGGCAGGCGTTGAAGATCCTCGAAGGGGCCCTGGTGCGGGAGGTGCACGCCTCGGAGGAGGAGCGGGCGTCCGCGCTGGAGTTCCGCGAAGAACTGCTTGAGCGTCTTAATCTACATAGGTAGTATTAATGGCGTGGAGCCACTGCAACGCATCGGCAAGGCCACCGTGGACGTCCTCCAGGTGCTGCTCGGCGCCGAGGAGCCCCGCTGGGGTCTGGAGATCATCAAGCTGACCGGGCGGCCGTCCGGCAGCGTCTACCCGTTGCTGGACCGGCTGGAACGGGCCGGCTGGGTCACGTCCTCGTGGGAGGACGACGCCGCGAGGCGCGGACCCAGGCGGCGGATGTACCTGCTGACCGCCGACGGGGCCGCCGAGGCGCGGCGGGTGGTCGCCGCCAGGACTTCGCCCGAACCCCGGTTCGTGCCGAGGGCGGCGCGATGAGAGTCGCGCTGGCGCTGGTGCGGTTCGCGGCGGCCGTCGTCGGTGACGAGCGGTACCGCGAGCAGTGGGAAGCGGATGTCGCCGGGGCGCACGAGCTCGGCATGTCGCCGTTGTCGGTGGCGTTCGGTGCGTTGCGGGCTGTCGTTGTCATGCCGTCGAAAGGGGTTGCTGTGGCTGGAATCGGGCCGTTGGGCATCGCGTTGAAGCACGCCGGTACGCCACGTGGGCGGGTGATCGCGATCGCCGTGGTGTCGGGGTTGTTCCTGCTGGGCGGACTGGTCCTGCTGTTCGCTTGAGCAAATAGCTCGGTGTCGTTCCGGCGGCGCCGGGCTTAGCTTCGGGCGGTGGCGAACGAACTGACAATCCCGCTCCTCCCGTGTGTCGACATCGACGAGACGGCGGCCTTCTACGAGATGCTCGGCTTCTCGGTCACCTATCGGCAGATGAAGCCCAACCCGTATGTCGCGCTACGGCGCGAGGACCTCAACCTGCACTTCTACGGGATGCCGGGGCACGTTCCCGAGGACTCGCACAGCACGTGCATCGTCATCGTCGAGGACACCGGGCCGTTGTTCGAGGCGTTCGCGGCGGGAATGCGCGCCGTGCACGGGAAGGTGCTCATCTCCGGCATCCCGCGGATGACCCGGCCTCGGGTGCGCAACGACCGGTACAGCGGGTTCACCGTCGTCGACCCCGGCGGCAACTGGATCCGGATCAGCAAGGGCGTCACCGAGCCCGAGGCGACGACCCCGTTGGCCAGGGCGGTGGAGAACGCGGCACGGCAGGCCGACGCGCGTGGCGACGAACGGCAGGCGTTGAAAATCCTCGAAGGCGCGTTGAAGAAGGCCGACGGCACCGAGCCGGAGCTCGCCGAGGCCCAGGCCTACCGCGACGAGCTGGTCGAACGGATCACTTCGTCTTCAGCTTCCCGGTCTGGGCCGCGTCCAACCGCTTGAGGGCGGCGCGGACCACCTCGGGGTCGTACGTCGTCCAGAACGGGGGGAGTGAGGCCCTGATGAAACCGCCGTAGCGGGCGGTGGCGATGCGCGGGTCGAGGACGGCCACCACGCCCTTGTCCGACATCGAGCGCAGCAGCCGGCCGGCGCCCTGGGCCATCAGCAGGGCGGCGTGCGTGGCGGCGACGGTCAGGAAACCGTTGCCGCCACGGCTGTTCACGGCCTTCTGCCGGGCCGAGGCCAGCGGGTCGTCCGGCCGCGGGAACGGGATGCGGTCCATGATCACGAGCTGCAGGCTGGGGCCGGGCACGTCGACGCCCTGCCACAGCGACAGCGTGCCGAACAGGCACGAGCGCTCGTCCTCGGCGAACTTCTTGACCAGCAGGCCCGTCGCGTCGTCGCCCTGGCACAGGACCGGGTGGTCGAGCCGCTCCCGCAACGCCTCCGCGGCCGCCTTGGCCGCGCGCATCGACGAGAACAGCCCGAGCGCGCGCCCGCCGGCCGCGTTCACCAGGCCCTCGATCTCGTCGAGGTACTCCGGCGGCAGGCCGTCGCGGCCCGGCTGCGGCAGATGCCTCGCCACGTAGAGGATCCCGCTCGTCCCGTGCTGGAACGGCGAGCCGACGTCCAGGCCCGTCCACTTCGGACCGTCGATGTCCTTGTCGGTGGCCGCGCCCTCGATCTTGCGGACCTTCTCCGACGGCGGCAGGCCCCACTGGCGCGCCATCGCGTCGAAGGCGCCGCCGAGGGTGAGCGTGGCGGACGTGAGCACGGTGGTGCGCTTGCCGAAGAGCCGTTCGCGCAGCAACCCGCCCACCCCGAGCGGCGCGACCCGCAGCGTCGGCGCCTTCTGCTGGAAGTCGCCCGACACCCACACGACGTCGTGCTCCTCGTCGAACGCCTCGAGGATCCGCACCGCGCAGTCGTGGACCTCCTCCAGCAACGCCAGCGCGAGCTTGCGCGCCGTCGCCCCGTCCGGGTCCTCCTTGCGCTCCGGCCCCATCGCCGACACGCAGTTGTGCGCGGCGTCGCGGGTGGCGGCGAGCGCGCCCGCCAGCGCGCGGGGGAGTGCGTCGAGCCGGCCGGACGGCATGTCCTCGAGGATCATCGCGAGCCCGTCGCCCGCCTCGGCCAGCCGGTCGGCGACGTCCTGGTCGATCAGGCGACCGCACCGGCGCGCGGCCGTGGAGACCGACGCGCCGCTGAGCTCCTCGGTGGCCACCGACGTGACGCGGTCGACCAGGTCGTGCGCCTCGTCGATCACCACCACGTCGTGGTCGGGCAGGACCTGGTAGCCCTCCAGCGCGTCGATGGCGAGCATCGCGTGGTTCGTGACCACGACGTCGGCCTTGCCGGCCTCGGCCCGCGCCCGTTCGGCGAAGCAGTCGGACCCGATCGGGCACTTGCTGACGCCGAGGCACTCCCGCGCCGTGACGCTGACCTGCCGCCACGCCTGCTCGCTGACGCCGGGCACCAGCTCGTCGCGGTCACCGGTCTCGGTGTCCGACGACCACTCGTGCAACCGCTTGACCTCGCGCCCCAGCTTCGAGACGGCGAACGGGTCGAACAGCGCGTCGTCCTCCGGCTCGTCGGGCGCGCCGTTGTGGACCCGGTGCATGCACAGGTAGTTGCGCCGCCCCTTGAGGATGGCGAACGTGGGCTCCCGGCCGAGCTCCTTCTTGAGCGCCTTGGACAGCCGCGGCAGGTCCCGGTCGACCAGCTGCCGCTGCAGCGCGATCGTGGCCGTGGAGACGACCACCGTCTCGTCCTCGGCCACCGCGTGCCGGATCGACGGCACCAGGTACGCGAGCGACTTGCCCGTGCCCGTTCCCGCCTGGACCGCGAGGTGCTCGCCCGTGCGGATCGAGTGGTCGACGGCCTCGGCCATCTCCACCTGACCGGGTCGCTCCGCACCGCCGACGGCGTGGACGGCGGTTTCGAGGAGGCTCAGCGTGGGGGGAACTTCAGGCACGGGACAGACCGTACCCGGCAGGTCCGACAGTCCCCGCCAGGAGTGGGAAACGCGGGGCGGGGACGGGCGCTCAGTCGCCTCCGCCGCCGCCACACCCGCCGCCGCAGCCGCTTCCACCGTCCCCGCCGCCGTCGCCGCCCCCGCACGAGCTCGACGAGCACCCTCCGCCGCACGAGCTGCTGGACGACGCGTCCCGCGCCGGCAGCGTCGCCACGGCGGCGGCGGACAGGCCGAACATGCCGGCCACCGCGACACCGCCGACCCGGCCGCGCAGGCCGCGCACCGCCACCGAGCCCAGCCGGTCCTGCGCGCCCACCCGCCGCCGTGCCCGCTTCGCCGCCAGGTGGCCCTCCCTGGTGCGCAGCCGGCCGGGATCGCGGGCCGAGAGCACCGCGGACCACAGCAGCAGGACCACACCGGCCCCGAAGAAGATCCAGTCCGGCACGAGGCCGCCGACCACCGACATCACCGGGGCGACCACCTCCGGCGCCACGGCGTCCAGGAAACCCACCACGACCAGGACGATGCCGGCCAGCCTCAGCCACGGGTACAACCTCGGGCGGTACGAGCGCCGATGCCGCAGCAGCCCCCGGTCCGCCAGGTGCACGCGCAGGCCCTCCGCCTCGGGCGAAGCGGCGGCGGTGCGCAGGACGTCCGGCAGCGAACGGCCCGTGCGCAGGCCGGCCAGGATCTGGCCCTCCAGCGGCGACACGCGCCCCTGCGCGTGCACGGCGGTCACCACGCCCTCGCGGGAGACCCGCACCAGGCCGGCGTCGATCAGTCTCGCCAAGGCGACCTCGGCGGCGCGGGCCGGGCCGCCGACCAGGCAGCCCAGCTCTTCCGGGGTGTGCGTCGTCACGGAGGAATCCTCGGCTCGGGAGGTCACGACGTTACGTCGGCGAGGATCCGGTCGAACAGCTCCAGCGACGCCTTGGCGTGCGCGACGGTCAGCGGCACGTCCGCACCCCGGCGGGACGCCACGAGGTCGAGGACCGGCAGGTCGGGCCAGCGGGCGGCGGCCAGCTCGCCCGCGCGGGACTTGCCGACGATCTCACCGGTGCGGATCGTGTGCCAGAGCCGGGCGGGGCCGAGGCCCACCCACAGCAGCGACTCGCGCGGGATCGGCGCCGCGAGGTCCAGGGAGGGCAGCACGGCGCGGAAGCGGTCGAAGTCCCGCTTCCAGTAGCTGACGAGGTTGTCCCGGCAGTACGCCTCGACATCGGCAGCGCTGCCGGGGCAGGAAGGCCGCGGGCCGCGCAGGGTCCGGCCGACGGTCCGCAGCTGCTGCCACAGCACCGGGGTGACTTCGCCAGCCAGAGGAGTCACGTCGAACACCGGCTTCTCCAGCGACCCCACCAACACAACCGCGACGTCGACACCTTCGACGGAAGGCAGCTCGGCCGGTGCGGAGAGCTCGATCACGACGTCCAGGTCCGAGTCGGGAACAACGTCGTCCAGCACACGTGAGCCATAAAGATGCGCGCCTGCCACGAGACCGGGCAGGCGCGCATCCAGCAGTTCCAGGTACTCCCCGGGTGTGATCACCCGGTCCAAGCTACCGACGGCGCAGCAACGCCCAGGCCCCCGGCAGCACACCCGCGGCCAGCGCGATCTTCAGCGCGTCCCCGATCAGGAACGGCAGCACGCCGACGGCCAGCGCCTTCCCGAGCGACATCCCGGTCATCGCCATCAGCCACGGCACGCCGACGGAGTAGATCGCCAGGTTGCCCAGCGCCATCGTGCCGATCGTGCGCAACGGCGTGCGGTCGCCGCCGCGTCCGGCCAGGTAGCCCACGAGGGCACCGGCGAACACGAAGCCCACGACGTAGCCGAGCGACACGGGCACGCCGGACGACCCGCCCTGGAACCACGGCACGCCCGCGACCCCGGCGATCAGGTACAGCAGCATCGACGTGGCGCCGCGCTGCCACCCCAGCGAGGCGCCGACGAGCAGCGCCGCGAACGTCTGGCCCGTCAGCGGGACGGGGCTGCCGGGGATCGGCAGCGCCACCTGCGCGGCCAGGCCGGTGAGGGCGGCGCCGGCGACGACCAGGGTCAGGTCGCGGACGAGCGCGCCCGGCACGAAGTCGGCGAGCACGGTGCGACGAGGCGCGAGTGCGAGAGTCACGGTCCCTCCCAGGCGGAATCGAGTGAACCGAGGTTAACCACGCGGACTCGAGAACGTCTTTGTCCGAAGTCCACAAAGTGACCGGTCACACACGCCTGGCCCAGGTGCGTCTCACACGTCGAGAGCGACCTTGCCCACCACGCGTTCCTCGTTGCGCCGGGTCTTCGTCCAGCCGTTGTTGCCGCGCACCAACCGGATCAGCGCACGCCACGACGTGATGTAGAAGGTGTAGATGTACAACGCGTAACCGAACCCGTACGCGATCGACTTCCAGAACCCGACGGGCGCGCACCGCGCGCGGTACACCGGTCCCCACAGGACGAACGGGAGCAGACCGAACGCGCCGTAGACGGTGAACAGGATCCAGGCGCCGTCGAGGAACCACGCCACCACCTCGCCGGGCGACACCGCGAACCGGTAGGCCATCATCGCCATCGGGATCGGGTAGATCAGCGTGCCGAGCAGCTGCATCCACGGTTGCGCGAGGTAGTACATCATCTCGGCGGCGCCGAGCGTGGTCAGGTGGTCGGAGTCCCAGATGCGCCGCAGGTAGCGCATGCACTGCATGGTTCCCTGGCCCCAGCGGGTGCGTTGCGCGAGGAACCGGCGCAACGAGTACAGCGCCTCCTGGTTCACGTGCGTGTCCAACGAGAACCCGGTGTGCCAGCCCGCCGTCAGCAGGTGCACGCCGAGCTCGAAGTCCTCCAGCAGCGAGCCGCGCCACGGGCTTCCCGTCGGCCCGGCGATCGAGTCCAAAGCGGACAGACGCGTGAACTGTCCGTTGCCGCCCATGGAGATCGTGCCGGTCGCGCCGCGCGACATCTGGATCGCCGCGATGGCGGTGCGGAACTCCAGGTCCTGCATCCGCACGAGTCCGGCGCCGAACGCGCGCCGCCACCGCGAGACGCCGGGCTGCCGCGTTCCCGCGTTGATCATCCGCACGTCGACCTGCACGGCGCCGATGCGCGGGTTGCCGAAGAGGTGCGTGGCCGCGCAGACCTCCAGGCAGTTCGGGGCGGGCCGGCCGTCCGCGTCCACCACGACGACGATGGCGCGGTCGGTGTCCGCACGCCGGCCCATCCACAGCTTCAACATGCGGTAGGCGTCGTTCAACGCGTTGCCCTTGCCGGTGCGCGCGTACGGCCGTTGGCGTTGCACGAGGTGGATCTGCGGGTCGCGGACGCCGCCGTTGCGCTTCAGCATCCGCACCACACCGGCGGTCTTGTCGTCGGAGTCGTCGTCGATGACCCAGACGTGCGCGATGGGGAACGTGCCGCGCAGGTACCGGATCGTGTCGCCGATGACCGCCTCCTCGTCGCGGCACGGCACGAAGAAGTGCCACTCCAACGACTCCGGCTCGCCGACCGGGGCGGGCTTGCGCCGCAGGTACGGCACCACGATGAAGAAGACGTACGTCACGAAGGCGACGCTCATCGTCAGCGCGAGCGCCTGGGTGAACCCGAGGACCAGGTCGAGGGTCATTTGCGCGTCGCCAGCCACACGAACGCGACCAGTGCCGCCGCGCCGCCGAACACGCTCACCATCGACCCGAGCAGCGTGTGCCCCCAGTAGTAACCGGTGTCGACGCCCAGCCACTGCACCAGGCCCACCAGCGTGAGCACGCGGAACTGGTTCACCACCACGACCGCCAGTGCCGCCACCCCCAGCGCGAAGAGCACGCGCGACTGGATCCGCGGCCGCAGCGCGATCATCACCGCGCCGACGACGATCAGCGGCAGCACCAGGAACGCCGAGGTGCACTCCGGCGTCATCCGCAGCCCCAGCGGGGTGTCCGAACCCAGTCCGAAGTAGACCGTCTGGCGCTCGGGCACCACGAACACGCCGTAGGAGCTGATGACGCTCAGCACCGCGCCGGACAGCGAGATCTCCGCCGTGCGGTACAGGCGGTGTGCGAAGACGAGGCCCGCGGCGAGAGCGAGCAGGACGACCACCGTCACCCGGCTCGGGAATGCGGTGCGGCGCACGGCAAGCGTCACCCTGGGATCCTTTCCACCGATGAGGGAGCGCCCAGACGGGCTATCTGACGTTCCATCGGTTGACGGAACGTCAGCCCGCACCCCCGGATCGGGTGACGTCGTGACCGGAAATTGATCAAAAAACCCACGATCCGTGGCGCCGATTGGGCGAGTCGAGTGGTCGTGTCGCCCGATACGGGGAGTAACCCTCAGTTCCCTCGAAAGAAAGCCGATGCCGGTAATTGCCCCCGGAAAGCGTGAAACCAGATTGGTATCAACGCGCCCTGGGGCCGGAGGAACCAAGGGAAGGAGTTTCATGCGTGTCCGAATGACGGGACTGGCTGGAGTCATCGCGATTGCCGCACTCCTGGTCGGTGCCGCACCTGCTTCGGCCGCTCCGGGGGACGCCTCGGCCTACGGCGCGAAGGTGAACGTGACGCTGCTCGGCAGCCCCGCGGTCACCGCGGGACCGTTCGCCGCCGCCGACGCGAACGGGCCGACGCAGAACACGTTCGCCGGCGTCGACCTCACCGGGATTCTGAAGACCGGTGTCATCAACGCCTCGGCGTCGCGGGACGAGAGCTCCGGCGGCGTCTACTCGCGGGCGAGCACCGCGGACGTCCGGGTCGACCTGCTCTCCAAGGTCACCGGCAAGATCTCCGCCGAACTGGTGGAGGCGGAGTGCTCCGCCACCCAGAAGGGCCTGGCCGGCAAGTCCAAGCTCGCGGGCGTGAACCTCGGCAAGCTCGGCGAGGTCAACGCCGACCCGGCGCCGAACACCACGCTCGACGTGCAGCTCGCCGGGATCAAGATCGCCGAGGTGATCTTCAACGAGCAGGTCAAGAACGGTGACGGCAGCCTCACGGTCAACGCGATCCACATCAAGCTGCTGCAGGGCGTGCTCGGCTCCCTCGGCACCGGTGACGTGATCATCTCGTCCGCCACCTGCGGCCCCGCCGGCCTGCCCGTCCCGATGGCGTCGGGCGCGGGCCTGTGGATCGGCCTCGGCCTGCTCGGTGCCGTCGCCGTCCCGGTCGCGTTCGTGGCGCTGCGCCGCCGCGCGTCGCTCACCGCGGCCTGATCGAGGAGAACGGCGGATGTACAAGGTCCCCGGTACCGGCATCGGTGTCGGCACGGGCGTGGGTGCCCTCGCGGTCACCGGCGCCGACGTGACGTGGTGGGTCATCGCGGGAGTCGTGCTCCTCGTCGCGGGCGCGTTCGTCCTGCACGCGACCAGGAAGCGCCGCGCGGTGCCCGTCAAGACCAGGCCGGGTCGAGCCGGCTGACACGGGGTCCGCCTGGGAAGTCCCCCGCTCCCAGGCGGACCCTTCCCCGCTCGTGCAAGGAGAGGACAACGGTGAGCAAAGAGGTTCTGCTGGTGGCCGGGACGCGGCCGGAAGCAGTGAAGATCGCCCCGGTCGCCATCGCGTTGCGCGGTCACCCCGGCCTCCACCCGACGATCGTCCACAGCGGACAGCACGCCGGCATGGTCGAGCAGGCGCTGGCCGCCTTCGACCTGGTCCCGGACCTGCGGCTGGACGTGCCCCGCGACACCGGCACGCAGGCAGAGCTGGTGTCCCGGCTGCTGCCCGAGTTCGACGCCGTGCTGGAGGAGCGGAACCCCGCCGTCACGCTCGTGCAGGGCGACACCACGACGACCCTTGCCGCGGCGCTCGCCTCGTTCTGGCGCGGCATCCCCGTGGCGCACCTGGAAGCCGGGCTGCGCACCGGTGACCTGTACGGCCCGTTCCCCGAGGAGGGGAACCGGCAGATGATCTCCCGCATCACCTCGCTGCACCTCGCGCCGACCGACGACGCCGCCAACGCCCTCACCGACGAACGGCTGCCGGACAGCCACATCGTCGTCACCGGCAACACCGTCGTGGACGCCGTGCAACGCGTCGCGTCCGCCGACGTGCCCGCGTCCAGCCCGGACGTCGTGGCCCTGGAACGCAGCCTCGACGCCACCGGCGGCCGGCTCATGCTCGTCACCGTGCACCGCCGCGAGTCGTGGGGCCGCCCGCTCATGCGCGTGCTCAACGCCGTGCGCGCCATCGCCGACCGCCACCCCGACCTGCACGTCCTGATCCCCGCGCACCCGAACCCCGGTGTGCGCGAACAGGTCGTCGCCACCCTCGGCGGGCACGAGCGCGTGGTCGTCACCGACCCGCTCGACTACCCGGACCTCGTCCGCGTGCTGCGCCGTTCGGCGCTCGTGATGACCGACTCCGGCGGCATCCAGGAGGAGGCGCCCACGTTCGGCGTGCCGGTGCTGGTGCTGCGGGAGACCACCGAACGCATGCTCGCCGTCGACGCCGGGTGCGCGTGGCTCGTCGGCACCGACACCACCCGCATCCTCGCCGAGGCGGGCTGGGTGCTCGGCTCCCGGCTGCGGTTGCCGCTGGGGCGCAACCCGTTCGGCGACGGGCGTGCCGCGGTCCGGGTCTGCTCGGCGCTGGAACGGCTGGCCGGCCTGCCGACGGCGCTGCCGCGCCGGGAGCCGTTCGCCACCCTGGTGGGAGTTCGATGAATGTCACTCGGTCGGGTAATCGCGATTTCTCGAACGGGTGACAAGGGCGCTCAGTCGTCAGCGGTGCCATTCCGCACAACCATTATCGGGCCGTGGGAAATCGAGCCTCAGGGGCACCAATGCGCAGAAGTCTTGTCGCGGGCGCCGTGGTCGCGTTGACGTTCGCGGCCGCGGCCCCCGCGCTCGCCGCCAACCCTCCCGGCACCGCGTCCTCGGCGTCCGCCGACTTCGCGAAGGGCTCCCAGACCTTCCGGGTCGAGCCGCTCGCGGTGTGCGACGTGAACCCGGACGCGGCGGGCACCGTCACCGGGTCGAGCCCGGCCGTGAGCAGGACCGGGCTGAAGATCGGCGAGACGAGCTCGGCCTGCACGACCGAGGTCGTGAACCCGGACGAGCTCCTGACCAGGACGAAGTCGGTCGCCAAGGGCACCGGGTTCGAACTGTCGGCGCTCACCGCGGCCAAGGGGCCCCGGCTCAGGATCGCCGAGTGGACCATCACCTGCGACGCCGACGACAGGGGCACGCGGGCGGGCTGGGAGCTCAAGGGCATGTCGGGCTGGACGGGCCTGCCGGAGCAGATCCCGTCCGGGTACGTGCACGACGTCAAGGCGAGCAACGGGACCGTGCTCGCCAGGGCCAAGTTCACCGACACGGTGTTCCCGGAGCCGAACGACGGCAGCCTCGCCATGACCCTGCTCAGGATCACGTTCGAGCCGGCGTCCGGCTACACCGGCAGCATCACCGTCGGCAGCACGGCGTGCTCACCCACTCCGTGAGCGACTAGGAGACGCGGACGCCCGCGGCGAGCAGCTCCTCCACGGCGGCGTCGCGGGTGGTCGTGGCGACCGCCGCCGTGAGGTCGACGAGCACCGTCGTGCGGAAGCCGCTCCGGTGCGCGTCGAGAGCCGTGGCGCGCACGCAGTGGTCGGTCGCGATGCCCACGACGTCCACTTCGGTCACGCCCTTGTCCGTCAGCCAGCCCGCGAGGTCGTTCTCCGCCTCGAAACCCGAGTAGGCGGCGGCGAAGCGGCCCTTCGAGAAGACCTGCTCGATGCCGGACACGTCGAGCTCCGGGTGGAACGACGCGCCGGGCGAGCCCGCCACGCAGTGCACCGGCCACGAGTCGATGAAGTCCGGCGTCAGCGAGAAGTGGTCGCCGGGGTCGACGTGGTAGTCCCGCGTCGCCACCACGTGGTCGTACGCCGACGCGGCGATGTGCCGGGTGATGGCCGCCGCGACGGCCGCGCCGCCGGCGACGGCCAGCGAACCGCCTTCGCAGAAGTCGTTCTGCACGTCGACGACGATCAACGCCTTGGTCATGTCAGCCTTCCAGGTAGATCGTCGGGATCGCGGGCTCGCCGCGCGAGAGCTTGAGACCTTCCCACGGCACGCTCACCAGAGCCGCGCGCAGGCGCTCGCGGTTCTGCTCCAGCGCGGGGACGTCCTCGGTGACCTGCCCGCCGCGCATGAGCGGGATCTGCACGAGCCGGTCGTGCTCGCCGAGCTCGGGTTCGGCCGAGGCCTGGAACACGACCTCCTCGATGGCCGTGCCCGTGTCCTTGTGGCGGCGCAACGCCTTCTTCCAGCCGCCGCGCGACTGCTTGGACGTGCTGCGCTTCTCGACGTGCCTGCCGTCGACCTCGACCAGCTTGTAGACCATGCCCGCGGTCGGCGCGCCCGACCCGGTCACGACGGACGTGCCGACGCCGTACGCGTCCACGGGCTCCGCGCGCAGGGCGGCGATCGCGTACTCGTCGAGGTCGCTCGACACGACGATCCGGGTGTTCTTCGCGCCCAGCGAGTCGAGCTGGTCGCGCGCCTGCCTGGCCATGACGCCCAGGTCGCCCGAGTCGATCCGGATCGCACCCAGCTCGGGGCCCGCGACGTCGACGGCCTTCTTGATGCCCTCGGTGATGTCGTAGGTGTCGACCAGCAGCGTCGTGCCGACGCCCAGCGCCTCGACCTGGCTGCGGAAGGCCTCTTCCTCGGTGTCGTGCAGCAGCGTGAACGCGTGCGCGCACGTGCCGGCCGTCGGGATGCCGTGCCGGCGGCCCGCCTCGAGGTTGGAGGTCGCGTGGAAACCCGCGAGGTAGGCCGCGCGGGCGCAGGCCACGGCGGCTTCCTCGTGCGTGCGGCGGGATCCCATCTCGATCATGTGACGGCCGTTCGCGGCGGTCACCATGCGGGCGGCGGCGGACGCGATCGCGCTGTCGTGGTTGAGGATCGAGAGCGCGAGCGTCTCCAGCACGACCCCCTCCGCGAACGACGCCCTGACCGTCAGCACCGGGGATCCGGGGAAGTAGAGCTCGCCCTCGGGGTACCCGTCGACCTCACCGGAGAACCGGTAGTTCGAGAGCCATTCCAAAGTCGAATCGTCGACCACGGCGTTGCGGCGCAGCTGGTCGATCTCCTCCTCGCCGAAGCGGAAGTCCGCGATCGCGTCGAGCAGCCTGTTCACACCCGCGACGACGCCGTAGCGCCGTCCGTCGGGCAGTCTGCGGGCGAAGACCTCGAACACGCACGGACGGTCACCAGTGCCGTCACGCAGCGCGGCCGCGAGCATCGTGAGCTCGTAGTGGTCTGTCAGCAACGCCGTCGAGTTCATGGTCACCAACCCTAAGGTCGCATCCGGTTTAGTCGCATGCGGTCTCCGCCACTGCGGCGAACATGACACCATTGGCGGTATGACCACGCCCGTCGAACAGGAACGGACGCAGCCGGAGGCGGTCGGCGAGGAGATCGCCGCGGAGGACCGGCCTTGGCAGACCGTGGTCTGGAACGACCCGGTCAACCTCATGTCGTACGTGACGTACGTCTTCCAGAAGCTGTTCGGCTTCAGCAGGGACAAGGCGACCAAGCTGATGCTCGACGTGCACCACAAGGGCAAGGCGATCGTGACATCGGGCACCAAGGACAAGGTGGAGGCCGACGTGGCGAAGCTCCACGCGGCAGGGCTCTGGGCGACCATGCAGCGGGCCTCGTGAAGCGGTGGATCCGCGACGGCGACGTCGTCGTCGGGCGTCTGGACCAGCAGGAGGCCGCGGTCGTGCGCGGTCTGGTCAGCCAGATCCAGGACATGCTGATGGCCCGCGCCGAGGAGGCGCCGCAGGACGAGCTCGCGGAGCTCACGGGCATCAGGACCGGCTCGTCGGAGGCTCCCGACGACCCGATCCTCGGCCGGCTGCTCCCGGACTTCCACCGGCTGGACGACGACGCGCCCGACCCGGACGAGGTCAACTCCGCCGCGGCGCTGCGCTCCCTGCACGAGCCCGAGCTGCTCGACCACAAGACCGGCGCGGCCGAGACGGTGCTGCAGACCTGCTCACCCGACGGCGGCGAGATCCGGCTCACGATCGCCGAGGCCGAGGCCTGGATGGCGTCGCTCAACGACGTGCGCCTGGCCCTTGGGACGGCGCTCGACGTGAC
Organism: Lentzea sp.; assembly: GCF_036380075.1. Lineage (NCBI taxonomy): Bacteria > Bacillati > Actinomycetota > Actinomycetes > Pseudonocardiales > Pseudonocardiaceae > Lentzea > Lentzea sp. Next base: position 22,393 of record NZ_DASVFL010000138.1, read on the forward strand.
CGAGGACATGCCGGACGAGCTGCCGCCGGAGGACCCGCGCTCACCGCACCTCGGCGTCTACCACTGGCTGACCTGGGTGCAGGACACGCTGGTCGAGGCGATGATGCCGTGATCCCCGGCGTCCTCGTCGGCCACCACCACCGGGTCGAACCCGGTTGGGCGACCGGCACGACCGTCGTGCTCGTGCCCGACGGCGCGGTGGGGGCGGTCGACGGGCGCGGCGGCGCGCCCGGCACCCGCGAGACCGACCTGCTGGATCCGGCGAACCTGGTCCAGCAGGTGCACGCGATCTGCCTGTCCGGCGGGTCCGCGTACGGGCTCGCGGCCGCCGACGGCGTGATGCGCTGGCTCTCGGACCGCTCGATCGGGTTCCGCGTCGGCGCGGAGCCGCACCACGTCGTGCCCATCGTGCCGGGCGCCGTGATCTTCGACCTGCCGATGTCGGAGTGGGGCAACCGGCCGGACGCGTCGTTCGGCCACGCGGCCTGCGAGGCGGCCGCCGCGGAGTTCGAGCTGGGTTGCGTCGGCGCGGGTGCCGGTGCGCGGGTCGGCTCGCTCAAGGGCGGCGTCGGGGTGTCGAGGACGACGGTCGGCGCGCACCAGGTCGGTGCGCTGGCCGTGGTGAACGCGGCCGGTGAGGTCGTCGACCGTGCGTCCGGCCTGCCGTGGCTGCCGTCGCTGGGCACGACCGCGGTCTCGTTGCCCGACCGCAAACCCGAGGGCCTCAACACCACGATCGGTGTGGTCGCGGTGGACGCCGAGCTGTCCAAAGCGGAGTGTCAGCGGCTCGCGATGGCCGCGCAGGACGGCTTGGCCCGCGCCGTGCGGCCGGCCCACTCGATGTTCGACGGGGACACGGTCTTCGCGCTGGCCACGGGTGCCGTGCCGCTGGCGGAGCCGCGCGCGTTCGCGTTGGACGCGCTGTGCGCCGCCGCCGCGGACATGTTCGCCGAGGCCGTGGTGTCCGGTGCGCGCGAGGCGACGACGTTGAACGGTGTGGTGGCTTTCCGCGACCTCTGAGTGGGGCGTCCCCGGCGTGGGTAGTCCTCGGGCATGGCGGATGTCATCGATCAGGCAGCAGGTGTCGTCACCGAGCTCGCACCGCCCGGTGCGGCCCGCGAGATCCCGGGCAGGGAGCTGGCGGTGATCGCTCCGGCCGGGCTCTTCGTCGCGTCGTTCCTCGTGCCGCCGGCCGTGGGGAAGGTGCTGATGAAGCTGGGCGTCGCGACCACGCCGCTCGCTGCGTGGGCCGAGCTGGCCGCGTGGCGGGGCCTCGACCAGACCCAGCGGCGGCGCGGCGTGGCGTTGCTGGCCCTCTACCTCGTGGTGGTGCTCAGCCGGCGTCGATGAACGCCTTGAAGTTGCCGACGTTGCGCTCGACCTGCTCGCGCAGCGACTTCTCCAGCACCCTGCCGGCCAGCCGCATGATCCCGGACAGCTCGAACTCGTTGTCGCAGACCAGCAGCGTGTGCCGGTCGTCGACGACCGAGAAGCGGTTGGTGATCGTGTGCACCATCCCGGTCGTCCGGTAGCGCGTGACCCGCTCGTCGGCGGTCGCGGACAGCACCGTCTCCTCGAGCGTGAACTTGCGGTACCTGAGCGTCGCGGTCGAGCCGGGGGCGCCGGGGGTGTCGCTGTGCTGGGTGATGCTGACCAGGTCCGGCTGCCAGTGGTGCAGGTGGCCGGGGTCGGACGTGAGCTCGCGCACCCGGTCGATGGGCTGGTCGAGCACGACCTCCTCGGTGAACCTCATCGGAGCACCGCCTCCCAGGCGTCGCTGATCTGCTGGGCCTGGACGCCCGCGGCCATCAGGTCCTCCGGGGAGGCGGACGCGATCCAGTCCCGCGCGTCGCCCTCCGGGAGGCTGCCGTCGAGGAACTGCTCCAGCGCGTTCAGGCCCATCTCCCAGCCCGCCCCGAGTCCCCAGACCGCGGGCGAGGCGTTCGGGATGAGCTCGCCGGGCACGGGGGAGTGCGAGAGCGTCAGGACCGTGGAGTCGCCGTCGGCCTCGAGCCGGACGAGCACCTCCGTGACACCGCCGCCCATCTCCCAGGTCAGGCCGATCTCGCTGGGCCGGTCGCAGCGGACGATCTCGCCGCCCGCGTTGCCCTCGAGCTGGTAGCGGCCGCCGACCCGCAGGTCGCCCGTGATCGGCAGGAACCACCTGACCAGGCGTTCCGGCGTCGTGATGGCGTCCCAGACGTCCTCGCGGCCGGCCTTGTAGCGGCGCCGGACGACCAGCTTGCCGTCCTCGTAGCTGCGGTCAGCCACCCTCTGCCTCCAGTCTGCGTTCCCGTTTGCCACGCGCCAGTTCGGTCGCGAGCGCGTCGAGGTGCGGTTCCCAGAACCGCCGGAAGTGGTCGAGCCACGCGTCGATCTCCTGCAGAGGGTCGGGAGCCACGGCGTAGACCCGCCGGGTGCCCTCGGGTCTCACCTGCACGAACCCGTTCGAGCGCAACACCTTCAGGTGCTGCGACACGGCGGACTGGGTGATCCCGAACTCCTCCTGGACCGCCGCGCCGACATCGCCCGCCGCCCGCTCGCCACCGGCGAGGAGCTCCAGGATCCGCCTGCGCACCGGGTCTCCGAGTACGTCGAACGCGTGCACGGCGACCACTGTAGTAGTCACGACTAATATAAGCCAGGGCTGAACAAAGCAGCGTGACGTGGGTATCTCGCATACCGAGACAACCTCCGCCACCCCGTAGGATTGAGCGCGTGCTGGTGATTCGCCGTGACCTGGTGGACGCGATGGTGGCCCACGCCCGCCGCGACCATCCCGACGAGGCGTGCGGGGTGATCGCCGGGCCGTACGGGTCCGACCGTCCCGAGCGGTTCGTCGAGATGGAGAACGCGGAGCGGTCGCCCACGTTCTACCGGTTCGACGCCGCCGAGCAGCTCAAGGTGTGGCGCGAGATGGACGCGAACGACGAGGTGCCGGTGGTCATCTACCACTCGCACACCGCGACGGAGGCGTACCCGTCCCGCACCGACATCTCGTTCGCGGGCGAGCCGGAGGCCCACTACGTGCTGGTCTCGACGCGTGACCCGATCGAGCACGAGCTGCGGTCGTACCGCATCGTCGACGGTGTCGTGACCGAGGAACCGGTCAAGATCATCGAATCCTGAGTCGCTTTTCTGCGGAGGTAGAACCATCATGGCCGTCACCGTGTCGATCCCGACCATCCTGCGCACCCACACCGGGGGGCAGAAGTCGGTGGAGGCCGCCGGCGCGACGCTCGCCGAGGTCATCGACGACCTGGAGAACAACCACGGCGGCCTGAAGGCGCGCCTGGTCAAGGAGGGTGCGCTGCACCGCTTCGTCAACGTCTACGTCAACGACGAGGACGTGCGCTTCGCCGGTGGCCTGACCGCCCCGGTGAAGGACGGCGACAACGTCACCATCCTCCCGGCCGTCGCGGGCGGCTGATCCCGCCGTGGCCCGCTACGACTCGCTCCTCGACGCGCTCGGCGGCACGCCCCTCGTGGGCCTGCCGCGACTGTCGCCGTCGGCGGACGTGCGCCTCTGGGCGAAGCTCGAGGACCGCAACCCGACCGGCTCGATCAAGGACCGGCCCGCGCTGGCCATGATCGAGGCGGCGGAGCGGGACGGCGTGCTGCGTCCCGGCGCGACGATCCTGGAGCCGACGTCCGGCAACACCGGCATCTCGCTCGCGATGGCCGCGAAGCTCAAGGGCTACGGCCTGGTGTGCGTGATGCCGGAGAACACCTCGACCGAGCGCCGCCAGCTGCTGCAGGCCTACGGCGCCCGCATCGTGTTCTCGCCCGCGGCGGGCGGCTCGAACCAGGCCGTCGCCACGGCCAAGGAGATCGCCAAGCAGAACCCGGACTGGGTCATGCTCTACCAGTACGGCAACCCGGCGAACGCCGACGCGCACTTCCGCGGCACCGGTCCGGAGATCCTCGCCGACCTGCCGGAGATCACGCACTTCGTGGCCGGTCTGGGCACGACGGGCACGCTCGTCGGCGTCGGCAGGTACCTGCGGGAGGCCAAGCCGGACGTGCAGGTCATCGCCGCCGAACCGCGGTACGGCGAGCTGGTCTACGGCCTGCGCAACCTCGACGAGGGCTTCGTACCGGAGCTGTACGACGAGTCGGTGCTGACCGGGCGCTACTCGGTCGGTTCCTACGACGCGTTGCGCCGCACCCGGCAGCTGCTCGAGACCGAGGGCATCTTCGCCGGCATCTCGACGGGCGCGATCCTGCACGCCGCGCTGGCCGTGGCGCAGAAGGCGGAGGTGGCGGGCAAGTCCGCCGACATCGTGTTCATCGTCTGCGACGGCGGGTGGAAGTACCTCTCCACCGGCGCCTACGCCGGAACGCTGGACGAGGC
>NZ_DASVFL010000139.1:0-5089 GCF_036380075.1 Lentzea sp.
TCCGCGATCCAGCTCGCCCTCGGCGAGGCACCGCTGCTGTCGTACGACGCGGTGGTGGGAAGGCTGCACGGCACGACGTGGTCGGCACGGGAGGTGGCCGTGACGGGAGGGGTCGTCGCGGTCGTCGGGCTGCTGCTGTTCCTGGCCGCGGTCGTGCCCGGCCGCGCCAGGACAGCCGCGCTCGACCAGAACACGGCCGTGTCGTTGCGCGGCCTGCGCAACGCCGTGCGGCTCGCCGCTCACGTCGACGGCGTGGAGTCCGCGTCGGTGAAGGCGAGCCGGCGCAAGGTGAAGGCGGTCGTGCGCACCCGTCGCGCCGTTGTGGACGGCCTCGGTGACGCCGTCCGCACGGCCGTCGAGAACCGAGTCGATGAGTTCGCGCTCGCCCGGCCTCCCCAGGTCGTGGTGAGGGTCAAGGAGCTGAGGAGCACGCCGTGAACCGCTTCCTGCTCGGCCTGCTGGGCCTGGTCCTGATGGTCGCGGGCGGCGCGGCGGTCGCCGTCAACCTCGGGTACGTCCGCCAGGTGGACCGCGGGTCCGCTCTCGTCCCCGGCACGGCGATGCCGCCGACGTGGGTGTTCGTGGTGACCGCCGCCGTGGCGGTGCTGGTAGCGCTGCTGTGCCTGAGGTGGCTGGTCGCCCAGGTGCCGCGGCGCAGGACGACGAGCTGGCGCTGGGCGGAGGAGGCCGGCGCCACCCGTCTCACCTCGTCGACGGCGGCGGCGCCGTTCACCGAGGAGGTCACCGCCTACCCCGGTGTGCGCAAGGTCGAGGCAGAGCTGACCGGCCCGCACACCGCCCCGAACCTGGCACTCGTCGTCCGCGCGGACGGCGACGCGGATCTGCGGGGGATCCGCCGCCGCATCGACGACGAGGGTCTGCCGCGCCTGCGGGAGGCGCTGGAGACCCCGGACCTGCACGCCACCGTGGAGTTCCGGATCGCCGCTTCGAAAGCCGGCGCACGAGTCCAGTGAGGTCGGGGAAAAACACTGAAGCCCAGGTCGGATTCGACCTGGGCTTCAGTGTTCGAGCAACGGCTAGCGGGGTGCCAGGAGGCTCGTGATCTCCTGAGACGCCGACACCGTGAGCAGGTGCTGGAGGTTCTCCGGCAGCTCCTCGCCGCGGGCCTGCTTCGCCTGCGCGTACAGGCGGCCGGCGCGGTAGGAGGAGCGGACCAGCGGACCCGCCATCACACCGAGGAAGCCGATCTCCTCGGCCGTCTCCTTGTGCTGCACGAACTCCTCGGGCTTCACCCAGCGCTCGACCGGGTGGTGGCGCGGGGAGGGGCGCAGGTACTGGGTGATGGTGATGATGTCGCAGCCCGCGTCGTACAGGTCGGCGAGCGCCTCGGTGACCTCGTCCGGGGTCTCGCCCATGCCGAGGATCAGGTTCGACTTGGTGACCAGGCCGAACTCGCGCGCCTGCGTGATGACGTCGAGCGACCGCTCGTAGCGGAACGCCGGGCGGATGCGCTTGAAGATCCGCGGGACGGTCTCCAGGTTGTGCGCGAGCACCTCGGGACGGGACTCGAACACCTCGGCCAGCTGCTCGGGGACCGCGTTGAAGTCCGGGATCAGCAGCTCGACGCCCGTGCCGGGGTTCATCTCGTGGATCTGGCGGACGGTCTCGGCGTACAGCCACGCGCCGCCGTCGGCCAGGTCGTCGCGCGCGACGCCGGTGACGGTCGAGTAGCGCAGGCCCATCGCCTGGACCGACTCGGCGACGCGGCGGGGCTCGTCGCGGTCGAGGTCGGCGGGCTTGCCCGTGTCGATCTGGCAGAAGTCGCAGCGCCTCGTGCACTGCTCGCCGCCGATCAGGAACGTGGCCTCGCGGTCTTCCCAGCACTCGTAGATGTTGGGACAGCCGGCCTCTTCGCAGACCGTGTGCAGGCCTTCGCGTTTGACCAGACCCTTGAGCTCCCGGTACTCGGGGCCCATCTTCGCGCGCGTCTTGATCCAGGACGGCTTCTTCTCGATCGGCGTCTGGCTGTTGCGGACCTCGAGCCGCAGCAGCTTCCGACCCTCCGGTACCACAGTCACGACCTCACCCTACGCCGCGACCCCGCGTGTCCGGCGTCACGCACGCTTGAGAGCTACGGCAGATCCGGTGTGATCCCGGTCAGCTTGGTCGTGAGCTCCCACAGGCGGTTGGCGGCGAGGTCGTCGCGGGCGGCGGCGGTCATCCGCGCGACGGCCGGGTGGCCGCGCAGGCCCTGGAAGCCGTCCGGGCCGTAGTACTGGCCACCACGCGCCTCGGGGGAGGTCGCCGCGTAGAGCTGCGGCAGCGCGCCCATCTCGACGGACTGCGAGAACAGGTGGCTGATCCTGCCGCCGAGGCGGATGAGCGCCGAGTTGTGCGCGCTCGCCATGTTGTTGGTCAGCTCGGTGGCGGTCGCACCGGGGTGGGCGGCGATGGACGTCACGTCCGGTGAACGGCGTTCCAGCTCGCGCGCGAACAGGATGTTGGCCAGCTTCGACTGCCCGTAGGCCGCGCGGGCGCTGTACGGGCGTCGTTCCCAGTTCGGGTCGTCGAAGTCCATGTGGCCGTACTGGTGCATCACGGACGAGACCGTGACGACGCGCGCGCCGGGCCGTTGCCTCAACGCGGGCAGGAGCAGGAACGTCAGCGCGGCGGGACCCAGGTGGTTGGTGCCGAACTGGAGCTCGAAGCCGTCGACGGTCCGGCCGGCGGGGACGGCCATGATGCCCGCGTTGTTGACCAGGACGTCGAGCGCGTCCACCTTCTCGGCGGCCGCGCGCACGGAGTGCAGGTCGGCGAGGTCGAGCTCCAGCACCTCGGCCGACCCCGCGACCGCGCGCCGCGCCGCCTGCCCGCGCTCGACCGAGCGGCAGCCCATGATGACGTGCGCGCCTCTGGAGGCCAGGACCTGGGCGGTGCGCAGGCCGAGGCCGGAGTTCGCTCCCGTCACCAGGACGGTGCGGCCGGTCTGGTCGGGGACGTCTGCGTCGGTCCAACGGCTCATGACGTCATTCCTACCGCCCGGTAACCGCCGAGCGGAAGGCGTCGGCCGAAAGGCGCCCGGAGAGGCGCCCGGTCAGGTGACTGTCGAGCACCGCGCGCAGCACCGGCTCGTCGGCCGCCAGTTCCGCGGTGACGACGTCCTCGTCCACCCGGCTCTCCAGCGCGGCCGCCTCCATGCGGGCGGTCAGCTTGTTCTGCCAGCGGTGGTCGAGCGCCAGCAGCAGCTCGTGCACCGAGCCGAACACGTCCGGGTCCACGATCAGCGGCGCGGACGGGTCGCGACGGGCGTCGCGCAGCACGGCGTCGAGCGCGTCACGGCGGCGGTAGTGGTCTGCCCAGCCCATGTCTCGTACCCCCGGTCTCTCGCATACTCTCGGTATGACACGACCATACCACCGGTACGTACCGTCGGTATGTGAGCTACGTTTCGTCCGTGCGAACAAGGCGTGCCGAGTACTCGGAGTCGACCAGGCAGGCGCTCGTCGACAGCGCGGTCGACCTCTTCACCAAACGCGGGTACGCCGCGACCTCGCTCGACGAGGTCGTGAAGCGCGCCCGTGTGACGAAAGGCGCGCTCTACCACCACTTCAGCGGCAAGCAGGCGCTCTTCGAAGCGGCCTTCACGCAGGTGGAGACGAAGTCGATCGAGTCGCTGACCGCGGTGGTCACCGCCGACGGCCCCGCGTGGGACACGGCGATCGCGGGCGTGCGCGCGTACGTCCGCAAGTGCCTGGAGCCCGAGTACCAGCGGATCATCGTCCACGAGGCGCCCGTCGTGATGGGCTGGGAGCGCTGGCGCGAGGCGGAGGAGCACTTCAGCTTCGGCCTGCTCCGCACGGCCGTGCAGCTGCTCGTCGACGCGGGCGAGATCGAGGAGGCACCGGTCGAGATCATGGCCCGGCTGCTGTTCGGGGCGCTGTCCGCGGCCGCCGGCACCATCGCGAGCTCGTCCGACCCGAAGCGCACCGGGCGCGAGGTCGAACGAGCGATCCTGCGCGTTCTGGAGGGATTGCGCAAGAAGTAGTCGAGCAACGCCCTAGCGGCCGGGCGGACCGTCGATCACCACGCGACAACGAGGTGGTCAGCATCATGATCGAACCGGTCAACACGCGCCTGGGACTCGAAGGCAAGATCGCCCTTGTCACGTCGGGGACGCACGGGCTCGGGCTCGCCGTCGCGAGCAAGCTCTGCGACAACGGCGCCCACGTCATCCTCACGACCTCCGACGACGACGTCGACCTGGAGCGCGCGAAGCTCGTGCTCGCCGGCAAGCCCGGCTCGGTGGCGATCACCCAGCTCGACATCCACGACGAGAACGCCGTGCGGACGTTGCTCGAGCAGGTCAGGCAGGACCGCGGCCAGCTCGACGTGTTCGTCCACCACGCCGAGTCACCGGACCTGACGCCGCTGCTCAACATCGTGGAGCCGCTCGCCAAGTCGCTCCAGGACGGCGGGCGCGTGGTGATCGCCGGCTACACGGTGACGCCCGTGCACGGCGTGATCAGGACGCTGGCGCTGGAGATGGCCTGGTACAAGGTGGCCGTCAACGCCGTCGTCACCACCGTCGTCGACAACGGCCCCATGAACATCGACCCGGAGATGGTCGACCGGCTCGCCATCAAGAGCCCGTCCGGCCGCGTGACGCGGCCCCAGGACGTGGCCAACGCCGTGGCGCTGCTCTGCACCGACGAGGCGGCGTGGATCCAGGGTCAGGTGATCACCGTCGACGGCGGTCTCGAACTGCTGGAGCGGTGGGGCGAGACGCGCTGAGGCGGCCGTCGCGAGGGCCGGATCGCTTGTACGGGTGCGCACTCGGACAACGCTCGAGCCATCCCGGTTCGCGATTCGGTTCTCACCCCGCTGTGAGCGCGCGGTGACCTCAAGTCATCCGCCGATTAGCATGGCTAATTGCTCCTCGCGCATTTGGCGTAACACCTCGCGCAGCCGGGCCCCCCGCTTGCCCACGCGGTCACCGAGTGTAAAACTCGAATTGGTGACCTGGGGGTAAGAGGGGGTCGGATGATCAGAGTGCTACTCGCCGAGGACGTGCAAATGGTCCGCGGCGCATTGGTCGCTTTGTTGAATCTCGAACCGGATATCGAGGTTG
>NZ_DASVFL010000140.1:0-8036 GCF_036380075.1 Lentzea sp.
CGTGCGGCCCTGGTGGTTCTCGAACCCGGTCAGCGGCCCCGCGAACAGGCCGTCGGCCGGCTCGGCGATCACCTCGCCGATCGCCCGGCTGCCGCCCGCGTGGGACGTCGAGTCGATCAGGCCCATGCCGGGGTGCGTGACGTTGTCGGCGCGGGTGAAGCTCTCGCCGAAGATCTGGATGCCGGCGCACACGCCCAGCACCACGGCGTCCTTCGTGACGGCGCGCTGCAGGCCGGGGTGCTCGCGCAGGTGCTTCACCGCCAGCGTCTGCGCGGTGTCCTCACCGCCGCCCACGACGTAGATGTCGCACGAGTCCGGCACCGGCTCGCCGTAGTTGATCGGCACGATCTCGGCCTTGATCCCGCGCCACGCCATGCGCTTCTGCAGCACCACGGCGTTGCCGAAGTCGCCGTACGTGCCGAGGAGGTCCGGCAGCACGAGCGCGATCTGGACAGTCGACTCACTCATCAGCGGCAGCCCTGGCATTCAAGTCGCGGAACGCGGTGTAGTTGGCGATGACCTCGACCGCGCCCTGCGGCATCTGGTCGACGGCCTTCAACGGGTCGGGCACGATCGTGTGCTCGACCTCGGCGTAGGTCAGGCGGACGGCGAGGTCGGTGGCGCGCTCGCCGGACGCGATGACCGTGCGGCCCTGGAGCCGTTCGAACGGGACGTCCCACAGCCAGCTCAGGTCGCGGCCGTCGGCCTCCTGGGCGTTGATCACCAGGACGGCCGGGTGGTTGGCCTCCTTGACGACCGTGAGGGTCTCGCTCCAGCCCGCCGGGTTCTTGCTGAGCAACAGGCGCGCGCTGCGGCCGTTGCGGTGGATCGTGCGGTAGCGGCCGCTGACGTTCGAGACGCTGCGCAGCCGGCGCACCGCCTCCTCCGCCGGAACGCCCATGGCGTGCGCGGCGGCGGCCGCCATGACGGCGTTGGCCTGGTTGAACTTGCCGGGCAGCGTGAGGCGCAGCTCCAGCTTCTGGTGCTCCGGCGTGATCATCGCCTCGTCGGCGGTGATCCAGTTCGGGTGCGGGCGCGCGAGGTCGCAGCCCGTGCAGTGCCAGTGCTCGCCCTGCCAGCGGATCGGGTTGCCGCAGCGGGGGCAGCTGGCCGAGTCGTGGTGCCAGCCGGTGCCGGTGGCCACCCAGACGACCTTCGCCGCGTTCCAGGCCGCGCTCGTCACCATCACGTCGTCGCAGTTGGCGATGATCGTGCAGTCGCGCAGCAGCGAGATCGCGTCGCGCAGCGACCGCTCGATGGTGCGGACCTCGCCGACGCGGTCGAGCTGGTCGCGGCTGAGGTTCAGGATGACCGCGACGGACGGGGTGCTGGCGCCCGCGACGGCCGGGAAGTAGGCCTCGTCGCACTCCAGGACGGCGTACGGCGCGTCCGGCTGCTTGGAGAGCGCCGTGACGTGGCCGTCGGGCATGTTCGCGCCGCTGTGGTTCGTGGCGACCTCGCCCAGCGCGGCGACGGCCCTGGCCAGCATCATGGTGCTGGTGGTCTTGCCGTTCGTACCGGTCACGACGGCGACCCTGCGGCCCTGCGTCAGCCGGTTGAGCGCCTGCGGGTCGAGCTTCAGCGCCACCCGGCCGCCGATCATGCCGCCGGCGCCGAGACCCATCTTCTGGGACAGCGTGGAGCTCAGGTTGCCCAGCTTCACGGCGGCTGCGGTGCGCAGGGGGAGGCGGGCGGGGGAATCGTTCACCCCAGCGACTCTACCGGCGGTGGAATTCCCCGGTTCCGGACGGTCGTTGCGTTGGTGTGAACGGGGTTCGGTACAACGACCGGCTCGGCGCGCGCGGGAGGAACGGGCTCGACGGTGGAGAGCGGGCACCGTCCGGTGGAGCCGTTTCCCGGTTCGCGCGGGTCGCTGACGCGGTGTGTCCTAACGGCTCAGCGCGCGCAGGGTCCTGATCAGTTCGACGGTCGGCAGCTGGCAGAGCTGGGCCATGTTCTCCAGCGCGGGCAGGTCCAGGTGCACCTCGGGGGACGCGCCCGGCGGGAGCGCGTGCAGCCGCCCGGCGGCCCAGCGCTTGAGCGGCAGCAGGCGCGGGTTGTCGGTGACGGCCACCGCCGTGAGGCTCAGCGTCAGGTGGCCCGCGGGCGCGTCGCCGAAGAAGCGTTCGTGCACGCGGGCCAGGACTTCGTGCGCCGGGACGTCCAGGGCGTGGCAGATCTCCACGAGGCGCACCACCGAGCACTGGCGGGTGCCCAGCTCGTAGGTGGCCAGTGTCTGCAGGGAGATCTCGGTCTGCAGTCGCTTGTTGAGCTCCTTGCGGGTCCATCCGCGCTGTTTGCGAAGGCTGCGGATCTCATCACCGAGCACGCGCTGGTACGCCGCTGTGTCGATTTGGCCTGTCGCAGTCTGCACTCTGGTCCTCCACCCCGTGAGCGGGTCTCACGGTGATGGAAGGCGCAAGTTCTTCGTCGCTTACGCAACTTGCCCGGATAATCCCCCGAATGGGCGATACTTCTCTACTCTGGGTATCAGTTCACGCAGCGCACGCCGTCGGCGCTGATGGGTTTGGGTGCGTTCGGGTCGGGTGCCGGCTGCTGCCGCGCACCGTCCAGGTTGAGCGGTGAGGAGGCCGCGAAGCCCTGCGCGCCGGGGCCCGAGTAGTCCGAGCCCAGGAAGACCCGTGCCGTTCCCGCGGGGATGTTCACGTCCTCCTCGACGTTCATCCCGCCCAGGACGTTCTGGACGGCGTTGGCGCCCGCCTCGCCGCCCTTGCCGTAGCGGACGACCGACTTCTTCATCGCCTCGGCGTTGCCCGTCGGGCCCGCGTTGAAGCCCTTCGCGACGAGCGACTGCTGCACCTGGGCCGCGAGGCCGGGGACGCCGGAGGCGTTGCGGACGTCGACGGTGACCGTCGAGTTGTCGAACTTCGGGTCGGGCGGCGTCGAGGACGCCGGGGCCTTGCCGAGGTTCTTGACGAACGAGCGCACCTCGGACTCGTCGACCTCGACCGCGGAGCCGTCCTCCGGCGTCTGGAGGTCGGGGTTGCCGGTCGGGATGGTCTGGAACGTCATGTTGCCGCCCGTCATGTCCTTCATCTGCAGGGCGAACTTGGTGATGTCCCAGCCGTCGTCGAGCACGATCGCGCCGCCCACGGCCTTGATCATGTCGCTGCGCTTGGTGCTGTCGGTGAGCACGCCGGCCGACAGCATCTTCTTCGCGAGGCCCGCCATGAAGACCTGCTGGCGCACGACGCGGTCCAGGTCGCCCATGGGCAGGCCGTGGCGCTGCCGGACGAACGCCAGCGCGTTCTTGCCCTCGATGGTCTGCGGGCCCGCCTTGAAGTTCGCACCGGAGAAGCTGTCGCGGACCGCGTTGGTGAGGCAGACGTCGATGCCGCCGATGGCCTTGGTGATGTCGTAGAAGCCGACGAGGTTGACCTCGGCGTAGTGGTCGATGGTGGCGCCGGTGAGGTCCTGGATCGTCTGGATCAGGTTGTTCGCGCCCGCCTTGCGCGACTCCATCTCGACCTCGGGCCCGCTCTTGCCGCTGCCCTGGAGCTTCTCGGCCGCGTCGTTCTTGGCGTAGCCGTAGGCCGAGTTGATCTTGTGGCGGCCGTAGCCACCGGCGATCTTCACGTACGAGTCGCGCGGGAACGACACGGCGTAGGCCTTGCCGCTGTCGTTCGGGATGTGCAGCAGGATCAGCGTGTCGGTGTTGAAACCGCCGTCGTCGCTGCCGCCGGCCTGGAGCTCGTTGAGGATGTTCTGCGGCAGCGGGTTGCCCTTGGAGTCGGTGCGGCTGTCCATGCCGACGAGCAGGATGTCGATCGCGCCGTCGGCGGGGCGCTCGCCCGCGTCCGCGAGGTTGAGGTCCTGCTTGGTCAGGTTGTCGGTCAGCGCGGTCAGGTTCTGCCAGCCGACCCCGGTGACCACCAGGACCGCGGCGGACAGCATGCTGACGAAGATCTTGGCGCCGATCCCGGCACCGCTCCTGGCCGTGCTCGGGCGGCGGGCGGCGGCGGGCCTGGGACGCGGCCGGGGAGCGGGCGCGGGGGCCTTCGTCCTCGCCGGGGCGGTGCGGACCGTCGGGCGGTCGGCCAGCCCGCGGGGACGGGCGGGGGTGGCGCGCTCGCCGGTGCGCTTCGGCGGTTCACGGCGAGGGGGGACGGCGCGGCTCGACGACTCCCGCCTCGGGGGCTCGCCGCGGTTCGCCGACTCGCGCTTCGGAGGTTCGCGGCGCGGCGGCTCGGTGCCCTTGAGGGGCTCCCGCCTGGGCGGATCCGCCTTGCGCGGCTCGCGGCGCGGGGGTTCCGACCCGCGCGGCGGCACCTGCGGACGGCGGGGCTGCCCCGCCTGGGAACGCGGAGTGGCGGAGGGTCGCCTGGGAGTTCCGTTCGGTTCTCCTGGCCGCGGCGGCCGGTTGTCCACACCCACTCCTCTCGCTACTTCCGGGTACACCGAGTAGACGCGCGGGAACGCCACCCGGTTGTGCAAAGCGTGACACAGTGGCGGAGGCCCCCGGATTCAGGCCCCTTGACCAGCGGTTTTGTCTGTTTCGTAGACTCGTCGCCGTGTTGACGATGCAGGACGCGCTGCTCGCGCTGACCAAGTACTGGACCGACCGAGGTTGCATCGTGGTGCAGCCGTTCAACACCGAGGTCGGGGCGGGAACGCTGAACCCGGCCACCGTGCTGAGGGTGCTGGGTCCCGAGCCGTGGCGCGTCGCGTACGTGGAGCCGTCCGTGCGCCCCGACGACGCCCGCTACGGCGAGAACCCGAACCGGCTGCAGACCCACACGCAGTTCCAGGTGATCCTCAAGCCCGACCCGGGCGACCCGCAGGAGCTCTACCTCGGCTCGCTGGAGGCGCTGGGCATCGACGTCCGCGGGCACGACGTCCGGTTCGTCGAGGACAACTGGGCCTCGCCGGCGCTGGGTGCCTGGGGCCTGGGCTGGGAGGTCTGGCTCGACGGGCTGGAGATCACCCAGTTCACCTACTTCCAGCAGGCCGGCGGCATGACGCTCGACCCGGTGTCGGTGGAGATCACCTACGGCATCGAGCGGATCATGATGGCGCTGCAGGGCGTCGACCACTTCAAGAAGATCGCCTACGCGCCCGGCATCTCCTACGGCGAGGCGTTCGGCCAGGCCGAGTACGAGATGTCGCGGTACTACCTCGACGACGCGGACGTGGAGGCGAACAAGCGCCTCTTCGAGGAGTTCGCCACCGAGGCCCGCCGCATGCTCGACGCCCGCCTGCCCGTCCCCGCGCACAGCTTCGTGCTGAAGTGCTCGCACATCTTCAACGTGCTGGACGCGCGCGGCTCGATCTCGACGACCGAGCGCGCCCGCGCGTTCGGCCGGATGCGCGGCCTGGCCCGCGAGGTCGCCGGGCTGTGGGCCGAGCGCCGGGCCGAGCTCGGGCACCCGCTGGGCGTCGCCGAGGCGCCCGCCGCCGTCGCCGCGCCGTCGTCGTTCGCGGACGTCGTCGCGCCGGCCACGCTGCTGTTCGAGATCGGCACCGAGGAACTGCCGCCGCACGAGGTGCTGCGGACCGTCGACGCCGTGCGCGAGGCCATCACGTCGAAGCTCGGCGCGACGCGGCTGACGCACGGTTCGGTGACCGTGCACGGCACGCCACGCCGCATCGTCGTGCAGGTGCCCGCCGTGGCTCCGCGCGAGCCCGACGCCGAACGCACCGTGCGCGGTCCGCGCGTCTCCGCCGCCTTCGACGGTGACGGCAACCCGACGAAGGCCGTGCAGGGCTTCGCGCGCGGTCAGGGCGTCGACGTCGCCGCGCTGGGGCGCGTCACCGAGAACGGCGTCGAGTTCGTGGCGCTGACCAAGACCGACGCCGGTCGCGGTGCCGTCGAGGTGCTCAGCGGCCTGCTGGCCGAGGTCGTCTCGGACCTGCGCGCCGAGAAGAACATGAAGTGGAACGACCCGAAGCTGTCGTTCACCCGGCCCATCCGGTGGCTGCTCGCGCTGCTCGGCTCGACTCCGGTGCCGGTCGCCGTGTCGTCGCTGGAGTCCGGCACCTCGACCCGCGTGCACCGCACGGCTGCCGAGCCGGTCGTCGAGGTGTCCACCGCGGACGGCTACCTGGAGTTCCTGGAGTCGCACGGCATCCAGGCCGACGCGTCCGCGCGGTCCGCCTCGATCGTGGCGGCGGCGCAGGAGCTCGCGGCGTCGGTGGGCGGTGTCGTCGAGGTCGACGGCCTGCTGGACGAGGTGACGAACCTCGTCGAGTGGCCGACGCCGATCCTCGGCTCGTTCGACGAGCGCTACCTGGAGCTGCCGGCGCAGATCCTCACCACCGTGATGCGCAAGCACCAGCGGTACCTGCCGGTGCGGTCGGCCGACGGCGCGTTGCTGCCGCACTTCGTGGCCGTGGCGAACGGCACCGTGGACGCCGACTTGGTCCGCACGGGCAACGAGGCCGTGCTGCGGGCCCGGTACGAGGACGCGGCGTTCTTCTGGCGGGCGGACCTCAAGACGCCGCTCGACGAGATGAAGTCCGGTCTGGCGAAGCTGACGTTCGCGGACAAGCTGGGGTCGATGGCGGACCGCGCGGGGCGCATCGCCTCGCTGGCGGGGCGGTTCGCCTCGGTCGTCGACGTCGACCGCGAGACCCTCGACCGGGCCGGTGCGCTGGCCAAGTTCGACCTCGGCTCGCAGATGGTGATCGAGCTGTCGTCGCTGGCCGGTGTGATGGCGCGGGAGTACGCGGCGCGGGCGGGGGAGACCCCCGAGGTCGCGCAGGCGCTGTGGGAGATGGAGCTCCCGCGGTCGGCCGGTGACGCGCTGCCCTCGTCGGTGCCCGGCGCCCTGCTGTCGCTCGCCGACCGGTTCGACCTGCTGGCCGGGCTGTTCGGGATCGGCGCGCAGCCGACCGGCTCGTCCGACCCGTTCGGGCTGCGGCGGGCGGCTCTCGGCGCGGTGACGGTGCTGCGGGCGTTCCCGGACCTCCGGGCGATCACGCTGCCGGTGGCGCTTTCTCTTGCTGCCGAAGGCCTTTCGGTTTCTTCGGAGGCGCTGGAGACGGCTCGGGAGTTCGCTGTTCGGCGGTACGAGCAGGCGTTGCTCGATGCCGGGCACGAGCACCGGTTCGTGCAGGCCGTGCTGCCGTTGGCTGATTCACCGGTGCTGGCCGACGAGACGTTGGCGCAGCTGGAGTCGTTGGCGGGCAACGAGTCCTTCGAGGCGCTGGTGGCGGCGTTGCAGCGGGTTCGGCGGATCGTTCCCGCTTCGGTGGAGCCGTCCTACGACGCTTCGGTGCTGTCCGAACCGGCTGAGGTGGCGCTGCACAAGGCGTTCGACGGGGTGCCGCGGGATGTCGTCGGGCTTGCGGCGTTCGTGGCTGCTGCCGGGGGGTTGACCGGGCCGATCAACACGTTCTTCGACGAGGTGCTGGTGATGGCCGAGGACGAGAAGGTGAAGGCGGCTCGGCTTGGGTTGCTGGCGTCGATCCGGGACTTTGCGGCGCCGGTCCTGGACTGGACTCAGCTGTAGGGATTGTTGGGGTTCCAGCTTGGTCGTGGTGACCGGGCTGGGCCCCGGCTTCCAGCGTGGTCCTGTTGCGTTGGGCCGTGCCTGTTCCAGCGTGGTCATGCACCCCCGGACGAAAGACGGGGTTCATCGCCGCTGCGCGACGATTGCGATTGGGGCTTGACTTCGGGGCCCTTGCGAGGTGCTGTGGTCGGCCGGAAAACGGCCGGACGCTTCGCGACCGGCCGAGCCCACTAGGGGTAGCACCTCGCACCCAAAGTCAAGCCCCAATCGCACAAAGCGGGTGGGTGCACCGGCTCTAATCGGCGTCAGGGGTGACTGCTCGCCTTCGGCGTCGCTTGGAAGTGCGGGGGTTTGCACGGCTCGCCTTCGGCTTTGCGTTTGGTTGGTGCCTGCCAGCTGTTGTGAGAGAGAAGGGGAGGGCGTCCCCTGCGGGCGCCCTCCTCTTCCGTTCTGCCAGCCGGAGACCTAGCTGATCTCGAAGCTGTCGCCGTACACCTTCCACTTCAGCGGCGTCTTCAGGTCGAAGTTGCCGGCCTTCAGCCACACGCGCTGGGCCGTTTCGAT
>NZ_DASVFL010000141.1:0-8129 GCF_036380075.1 Lentzea sp.
CGGTACCGCTCGCGGAACTCCTCCAGGAAAACGAGGTCCTTGCCGCACGTCGCGATGTACTGCGCGAGGTCGATGTCCGACGCGCGGGCTTTGCCGTTCTCGACGTTCGAGACCTTGCTCGGGTCCCACCCGAGCTGGGCGGCCATCGCGCGGCCGCCCAGGCTCGTGCAGGTCTCCCGCAGCTTGCGGAGCTCGTCGCCCAGGTCCCTGCTGTAGGCAGTGGAGATGATCGCGGTCATTCCCGCGACGCTAGGTGTAGAAGCGACTCCAACAGGGGGCTCGTACGGGTGAAAACGGCTCTCAGACCGCTTTCAACCCGTCCGGGGTCTCCTCGTGCCGGACACCGCACTCCGGGCACGACAGGTCGTCTGAGAGCCGCGCACCGCAGGCGCAGACCCAGCCCTTGACGACAGCCGGGTTGCCGGCCACGAAGGCGTGCGCCGGCACCGAGCGCGTGACCACCGAACCGGCCGCGGCGAACGCGTGTTCGCCGATCACCGTGCCGCACACCACCACGACACCAGCACCCAGCGTGGCGCCGCGCCGGACCAGGGTGGTCTCCAGGGCGTCGCCGGTCTTCTTCACGTGGGCGCGTGGGCGCAGGTCGTTGGTGAAGAGCACGTTCGGGCCGAGGAACACGTCGTCCTCGCACGTCACGCCGTCGAACACCAGCGTGCCGTTCTTGACCGTCACGTTGTCGCCCAGCACCGCGCGGGACTCGACGAACGCGCCGTCGCAGATGTTGCAGTCGCGGCCGATGCGGGCACCGGGCAGGACGTGCGCGAACGCCCACACGCGGGTGCCGTCGCCGACGTCAGAAGACTCGCACAGGCCCTTCGGGTGCACGCGCACGCCCGTCATCGCAGCGCCGCCGACAGCGCCTCGACCACGCGGGCCTGCTGCGCCTCGGTGATCTCCGGGAACAGCGGCAGCGACAGGATCTCGGCGGCCGACTGCTCGGCCACCGGGAACGACCCCGCCAGCGAGGCGAACGCGCCGGTCTTGTGCAACGGCGTCGGGTAGTGGATGCCCGCACCGATTCCGGCGTCGTGCAACGACGAGAGCACGCGGTCGCGGTCCTGGACGCGGACGACGTACAGGTGCCAGACGGGCAGGTTGCCGTCCAGGACCACGGGCGTCCGCACGCCCGGCACGTCGGCCAGCATCTCGGTGTAGCGCTGGGCGGCCGCGCGGCGGGCCTGGTTCCAGCCCTCCAGCCTGCGCAGCTTCGCGGACAGCACGACGGCCTGGAGCGTGTCGAGGCGGCTGTTGAAGCCCAGCACCGGGTGCTCGTACTTGCGCGGCGAACCGTGCTCGCGCAGCAGGCGGACCGACTCCGCGACGGCGTCCGACGTCGTCAGCACCGCGCCGCCGTCGCCGTACGCGCCGAGGTTCTTGCCGGGGTAGAACGAGGTGGCGGCGGCGACGCCGAGGCCGCCGACGGCGACGCCGTTGCGGCGCGCGCCCTGGGCCTGGGCGGCGTCCTCGACGACCGGCAGGCCGTGGGGCAGCAGCTCGACCGGCGCGGCCTGGCCGTAGAGGTGCACGGGCACGACGGCCTTGGTGCGCGAAGTGACCACAGAGGACACCTGCGACACGTCGATGAGCAACGTGTCGTCGACGCAGTCCACGAGCACGGGCGTCGCGCCGCAGCGGGCGACGGCCTCGGCCGTGGCGATGAAGGTGTTGGCGGGCAGGACGACCTCGTCGCCGTGCCCGACCCCCAGTGCACGCAGCGCCAGCTCGATGGCGTCGGTGCCGTTGCCGACACCGATGGCGTGCGGGACTTCCTGGTAGGCAGCGAACTCCGACTCGAACCGGGCGACCTGGGGGCCGTTGATGAAGGCCGTCGTCTTGAGCACCTCTGCCCAGCCGTCGGCCACCTCGTCGGCCACCTGCTCGTGCTGGGCACGCAGGTCCACCAGCGGAATCTCGATCACGCGCTCTCCCCACGCAACGGGCGGGCCGGAACGCCGGCCCACGTTTCTCCTGCCGGAACGTCCCGCAGGACAACGGCTCCCATGCCGACGACGGCACCGGAGCCGATTCTCACTCCCTCGCGCACCATGGCTCCCTGTCCCAGGTACGCGGACTCCCCCACGAACACTCCCCCGCCGAGCGAGGCGCGGCCGGCGAACGTGACGCCGTCCGACACCTCGTCGTCGTGGGTGATCAGCACGTGCGGCATCGCCACCACGTGCCGGCCGACGGAAAGCGGGGTCGTGATCACGACCCCCGCCAGCAGAACCGTTCCGGCGCCGAGAGAAGCGCCGGACGTCACGGCCGCCGGGTGCACGATGGTCGCCCACCGCTCGTCCGGCAGCCCGAGCCCTTCCACGAGCTTCAGGCGGGACAACGGCCGCCGCGCGTTGGCGACGCACGCCACGACGGCCGCGTCCGGGTGGTCACCGAGGCTGCCGAGCCCGCCGAGCACGGGCACCCCGTCGACCAGGGTGCCGTGCAGGGCGGCGGAGTCGTCCAGAGCCCCGATCGGGTTCCAGACCTCCGGGAGGAGGCGGACCGCCGCGAGCACCTCGCGGGCGAGTCCCCCTGCTCCGATCAGCAGCAACGGCGTTGCGGTCACTGGAACACCACGTCGACCCAGTAGTTGCCACCGTTGTAGGACGACGTCGGGAACCCGGAACCGGAGGTGAACACACCGGCCGAGGCGGTGGCCGCCAGCGGCGGCGAGGTCACCGACCCGAAGTAGCCCGAGTTCACGGCGTAGTGACCCGTGGTGGTCGTGTACGAGGCCACGTACGTGGTCCCGGCCGTGATCGACACCGGCGAGCTGAACACCAGCGTCTGCCAGCCCGACTCCGTCTCGTTCTGGAACGTGCCGGTGGCGAGGCGCTGCCCGTCCGCGGACCAGAGCGACCCGGTGTGGGTACCGGTGTTGCCGGCGCCCTTGTAGAACTTCACCGCGGTGACCTGGCCGTTGGTGCTGGAGGTGAACTTCACGCCCAGCTCGTACGGGCTGGTGTCGTCGGCCGAGGTCGTCGTCGGCACCGTCGCCGCGCTGAACAGCGAGCACGGGCACGTCTGGGTCGTCGCCGACGTGAAGCTCCACGTCTGCGGGTTCGCCATCACGTTGCCGAACGTGTCCGCGATCTTGACGCTCACCGAGTACACCGTCGACGCCGCGAACCTCGCCGCCGGGGTGAAGGTGACCATCCGCGAGTCCGGCGAGAGCGCCAGCGTGCCGGCGATCTTCGCGCCACCGGGGTCGGTGACGGAGAACTGCGCGGTGCTCAGGTCGACCGCCTCGTCGAACGACGCGGTGACCGTCGACGTCAGCGCCACCTCGGACGCACCCGGCAGCGGCGTGCGCGACTGCAGGACGGGGGCGTCGTTGTCGGCGTTGGGCTGGTAGACGACGTCGACCCAGTAGTTGCCGGAGCCGTAGGTCATCGTCGGGAACCCGGAGCCCGGCACGAACACGCCGTTCTGCTCCTGCGGTGCCGTCAGCGGACCCGAGCTCACCGGACCCGTGCCGAAGTACCCGCCGTTCACCGCGTAGTGGCCGGTGGTCGTCGTGTACGAGGCGGTGTAGGTCTGCCCGGCGCTGACGACCACGGGCTGCGAGAACGTCAGCGTCTGCCAGCCGGTCGCGGTCTCGTTGCCGAACGTGCCGGTCGCGAGGCGCTGACCGGAGGCGCTCCACAGCGAGCCCGTGTGCGTGCCGGTGTTGCCGGATCCCTTGTAGAAGCGGACACCGGTGATCTGGCCGGACTGCGTCGGGCTGAACCGCACGCCGAGCTCGTACGCGCCGGAGTCGTCGGCCGACGTCTGGTCGGGCACGGTCGCCGTGCTGAACAACGAGCACGGGCACGTCGGCGTGGTGGTGGTCGTGAAGGTCCACTCCGCCGGCGCCGGCATCGCGATGCCGTTGACGTCCGCGATGCCCACGTGCGCCTTGTACTGCGTGCCGGTCACGAGCTTGCCGGACGGGGTCCAGGTGACCGTCTTCTGGTCACCGGACAACGACACCGAGCCGCTCAGCTTCGCGCCCTTCGGGTCCGTCAGCCAGATCTGCGCCGACGCGGGGTCGACCGGCTCGCTGAACGTCGCCGTCAAGGCGCTCTGCAGGCCCACGTTCGTCGCGTTCACGGCCGGCGTGCGGCTCGTGATCGACGGCGGCGTGGTGTCACCGTTGAGGCCGTTTCGGTAGATGACGTCGACCCAGTAGTTGGTGGCGTTGTACGAGCCGTTCGGGAATCCCGTGCCGTACTTGTAGACGCCGTTGCCGCCGTCGGCACCGTTCTGCAGCGCGTGCAGCGACTGGTAGCTCGCCTCCTGGCCGTTGAAGTAGCCGGAGGTGACCGAGTAGCGGCCGTTGGGCGCGTTGTAGGACACGACGTAGGTCGTGTTCGCCTGCACCTGGACCGGCGAGCTGAACATCAGCTTCTGCCAGCCGGACGTGGTCTCGGCGTTGAACGTGCCGGTCGCGAGGAGCAGGCCGTTCGACGTCCACAGCGAACCGGTGTGCGTACCGGTGTTGCCCGTGCCCTTGTAGAAGCGGACGCCGAGCACCTCGCCCTTGCCGTCGAAGCGGACCTTGGTGCCGACCTCGACCTGGCCGGTGTCGCCCGAGTCGACCACGGCGGGTGCCGCGAAGTCGTCCCAGACCGTGCACGGGCAGGCCGCCGGTCGTGGCGAGCCCGTCGTGAACGTCCAGCTCGACTGCGTCGACAGGTTGCCCGCCGCGTCGGCCGCCCTCATGGTGACGGTGTAGGCCGTGGCGGCCGCCAGCGGAGCGGACGGCGTGAACGTGATCGTGCGTGCGTCGTTCGAGATCGTCTTCGTGCCCGTCACCGCGCCGCTCGGGCCGGTCACGGTGACCTGTGCCGAGCTCAGCGTCACGTTCTCGTCGAACGTGCCCGACACCGCGGTGGTGAGCGCGACGGAACCGGCGTTGGACACCGGGGACATCGCGGACTGGATCGGTGCGCGGGTGTCGGGACCGGGGTCCGTCGCCCAGACGACGTCGACCCAGTAGTTGGTGTTGTCGAACGTGTTGTTCGGGAAGCCGGCGCCGAAGCGGAACACGCCGTTCGGTCCGTCCACACCGGACTTCAGGCCGGTGATGGGTTCCATGTACGCCTGCTGCTGGTAGAAACCGCCGCTGTCGTACGCGAAGTGCCCGGTCGGCGTGTAGTACGAGACGACGTAGGTCGTGTTCGCGTTCACCGCGATCGGTGACGGGAACAGCAGCGTCTGCCAGCCGGTCGCGCTCTCGTTGACGAACGTGCCGGTGGCGAGCAGGTCACCGGTGGAGGACCAGAGCGAACCGGTGTGCGTGCCGGTGTTTCCGGTGCCCTTGTAGAACTTCACGCCGCGGACGTAGCCGCTGCTCGCGGCCTTCCACTTGACGCCGAGCTCGAGCTGCGAGCTGTCGTCGGCGGAGGTGACCTTCGGGACCTCCTGGCCGGAGAACATGCCGCACGGGCAGGTGCGTGTGCCGACGTTCGGGGTCGCGCTCACCGGCGTGGAGAGGTTCAGCGAGTCGTCGACCGCGCGGACCTTGATCGACGCGGTGCCGGACTGCGACGGCGTGTAGGTGTAGCTCCACGACGTCTGCCCGGCCTGCCAGTTCGCGTAGTGCCAGCGCGTGCCGCCGTCGGTGGAGACCTCGACGCCGGCGACCTTGCCCGCGGCGTCGATCACGGTGCCGCTGAAGGTGTAGGCCTGGCCGACCGTCGACTGCGCCGGCAGGTTCGTGATCTGGACGCCGGGTGCGGCGTTGTCGTTGATGGCGCCGGAGATCGTGAGCTGGTCCGGTCCCCACAGCTGATAGGGCTGCACGCCCATGTCCGCGAGGAAGTTGACCGTCGCCTGCTTGATCCGCTTGTCCGACGTCGGGGTGTTGGTGAGGAACGCGTGCTCGTCGTCGACGCCCCACGCCCACTGGACCGTGCCGGCGCCGAAGACGAGCGCGCCCGAGGGTGCGCGGTAGTAGGTGATCGCGTGGGTCTCGGAACCGCCGCCGTACTCGTCGCCGTAGTTCTTCAGCGCGTAGTAGCCGTCGAGGTTGACCGTGGTGCGCGACATCTGCGCGACGCCGGCGGGCTGGAAGCCGTTGTCGTACACGGTGTTCCACTCGTAGCCCAGCGTGCCGGGCTGGAACGTGTACGTGGTGCCGGAGGCCATGCCCTGCAGGTCGGTGTTGCGCCAGAGCCGCATCTTGCCGTAGGCGGCCGGCACCTGCAGCGAGTCGTCACGCCGGCCGTTGACGGTGAACATGTTGCCGAGCAACGCGTTCTCCGGTCTGCCGCCGTCCTGCGGCGGGCTGTAGCGCGGGTCGCGCCACGTGCCGGTCCAGGTGTTCTCGCCGTCGTTCTGGGTGCCCTTCGTCTCCTTGAAGCAGACGATCGTGCGCCAGTCCGTCTGGGAGGAGTCGATGCTCTTCTCCCACTTGGTCTTCCAGAAGATCTCGTTGCCCGTGAGGAACGCCATGTGCACGCCGGCGTCGCGGGCGGCCATCACGTTGTTCCACTGCTCGTTCGACCAGTACTCGTCGTGGCCGACGGCCATGAAGACCTTGTGGTTCTTGATCAGGTTGCCGCGCCGGGCCGAGTCCACGTCGGTCGTGTAGCTCATGTCGTACCCGTTGCGCTCCATGAACCTGAGCATCGGGTACTCGGCGTTGAAGATGAAGTTCTCGTCGCCGTCGCCGCCGGTGTACGGGCGGTTGTAGCTGACCTTGTACGCGCTGCCGCCCTGGCCGGGACCGTCACCGAAGTAGAGGCTGTTGCCGCCGTAGCGGTTGTAGGCGACCCAGGTGGCGTCGGAGGTCTGGAAGAAGATCTTCGACTGGGAGCTGTCGTCGCGGACGACGAACGCCATCTCGTTCTCGGCACCGGTGTCGTTGCGCGTCATGCGCACGTAGTAGAGACCGGAGACCGCGGTGGACGGGATGTTCCAGGTGACCGACACGGCCCAGTTGCCGCAGTCGATCAGCGCGGTCGGCGCGTCCCTCAGGCACGGGGGCTGGTTCTGCGGCGTGTTGCGCTGGACGGTGCCCATGTACCGGGCGCCCTTGCCGTTGTACCAACCCATCCGGTAGATGTCGAGCTTGTAGGACGACGCGGACGTCAGCATCTTGAAGCTGACGGTCTGTCCCACGTTGTAGCTGATGTCCGTCGTGTACCCGAGGATCGAGTCGTCGCGGTACTGGGCCTGCCAGTCGTCCGCGCCGGTCTGCGTGTTCTCGCAGGCGACCTTGTTGGTGACCGGGAAGTCACACGGAGCAGCGTTGGCGTTGGGGGCGTTGAAGACCCCGAGCACGAACATCGTCGATGCGATTAATGCCGTGATCACAAGCACCCGCACGAGACGCGACTGCTGAGCCACCATTGGGTTTCACCTCTCGGACGGAGTTACCGTGTGTGATCCGCGCACTACGCTGGACAGCACAGGGCTGCTACTCCGAACGTCGGCGATCTGGTTGAAGCTGTTACGTGTCAACACAAAAAAGTTCTGGTGCTCGCGAAATCTTTATGTTTCATCCACGCACGGTCAGGCGGGATGTGTGGAGAGTGTCCGAAAGGGCCGACACGACCTGGTCCTGTTCGGACTCCGTCATGTCGTGGAACAGCGGGAGGATCAGCGTCCTGGCCGTGAAGGCCTCGGTCACCGGCAGCGGGGCGCTGTCGTGGCCGTAGTAGGCGGGTTCGAGGTGTGACGCCATGATTCCGCGCCGTGCGCTGACACCGCGTTCGGCGAGTCCCGCGAGGACCTCCTGGCGGTCGGGACCGCCCTCCGGCAACCAGACCCAGAAGGACTGGTAGTTCGTCGTCCCGTACTCGGGGTCGGTGACCGACTCCACCACGCCGTCCAGCAACTCGTGGTAACGCGCGGCCAACTCACGGCGACGGGCGATGATCGCGTCCAGTTTGGACAGCTGCACCAGGCCGACGGCGGCCTGGATGTCGGTCATCCGGTAGTTGAACGCGGTCTCGAGGTACTGCTCGATCACGGCGCTGCCGCCGTGGTGGCGGTCCGCGGCGCTCACGCTCATGCCGTGCTCGCGCAGCCGCTTGAGCCGGACGACCCACTCGGGGTCGTCGGTGGTGACCATGCCGCCCTCACCGGTGGTGATGAGCTTGCGCGGGTGGAACGACCAGGCG
>NZ_DASVFL010000142.1:0-36349 GCF_036380075.1 Lentzea sp.
GTTCGGGCTGTACCTGGTCCCGTGGCTGCTGATCCTGCGCCACCACAACCGCTACACCGCGCAGCCCGGTTCGCTGCTGGCGGCGGCGTTCGTCTGGGGAGGGGTCGCGGCGACGTTCTGGATCGCGCTGCCCGCGAACACCGCCCTGCTGGAGATCTGGGCCAAGGTCGGCGGCACGGAGTTCGCGCAGGACTGGGCGGCCGGGCTGACGGCGCCGGTCAACGAGGAGCTCGGCAAGGCGCTCGGCCTCGTCCTGCTGATCGGCCTCGCGCCGCGGCTCGTGCGCAGCGCGTACGACGGGTTCATCATCGGCGCGTTCATCGGCCTGGGGTTCCAGGTGTTCGAGGACGTGCTCTACGTCTACAACGGCGCCACGCAGACGTTCGGCGTCGGCCAGCTCGGCGCGTCCCTGCAGATCTTCCTGATCCGCGGCGTGAGCGGGATCGTGTCGCACGCGTTGTTCAGCGCCATCTTCTGCGCCGGGCTGATGTGGGTGCTGGGCAGGACGCCGGGGGAGCGCAACGTGCCGCGCGGCGTGCTCACCATGCTGGCCGCGATGGTGTTCCACTTCGCCTGGGACGACATGGGCGGGCTCAGCGGCGGCATCGGGATCCTGGCGGTGCTGCTGCCGTTCGTGATCGCCGCGGTGGAGCTGACGACGTTGTTCTCCGTCTTGAGGCACGCGGCCCGGCAGAGCAGGCCTGGATCCGCGCGGTGCTGGAGCCGGAGGTCGAGCTCGGCGTGCTGGACCGGCCGTTGCTCGACGCGGTCAGCGGGCTGCGGCGCGACCGCAGGAAGTACGGGAAGCAGGTGCACAGCAAGCGGCGGGCGCGGCACCTCCTCGAGGCCGCCGCCGACCTCGCCCACGAGCTGGCTCGCGGACGGGGGCGGGAGACCGGCGGCGTCGAGCACGCGCGGGCGGAGCTGGTCCGCCTGCGCGCGCGGTGAGTCACGGCTTGTCGGAGACCTTGATCTTGCCTTCGATGATCTGCGCCTTGTAGCCCTCGAGGATGCCCTGGAGCTTGGCGTCGACCCTGCCGCCGGACGTCGCGTAGCCGACGCCGTCCACCTTCAGGTCGAACACCTTCGGCAGCGACGCGAGGTCGTTCTTCGCGGCGGCGCGGTAGAAGTCGTACACCGCGACGTCGACGCGCTTGAGGCTCGACGCGGCGATGACGTCGCGGTTGGCGGCGAGCGCGGGCTGGTTGTACTGGTCGGCGTCGCAGCCGATCGCCAGCACGCCCGCCTGCTTCACCGCGGCGAACACGCCGATGCCGGACGCGCCCGCGGCCGGGTAGACGACGTCCGCGCCCTTGTCGATCAGGCCCTTCGCGGCCTCCTGGCCCTTGGGCGGGTCCTGGAAGCCGGTGAAGTCGCCGGCGGGGGTGATGTACTTCTTGTCGAACTGGATCTTCGGCGCCGCGGTCTTCGCGCCCTGCACGTAGCCCGCCTCGAACTTCTGGATCAGCGGGATGTCCACGCCGCCGACGAAGCCGATGTGGCACTTCTTGCTCTGGTAGGCGGCGACGACGCCCGCGAGGAACGCGCCCTCCTGCTCGGCGAACACCAGCGGCGTCACGTTGGCCGCGCCCTCGACGGCGGAGTCGACCAGACCGAACCGGACGTTCGGGAACTCCGGCGCCACGACCTTGAGCGACTCGGTGTAGGCGAAGCCGACGCCGACGATCGGGTTGAAGCCCTCGGACGCGAGCTGGCGCAGGCGGGTCTGCTTCGCGGCCTCGTCCTCGTTGGGCGCGGCGGAGAGCTCGCGGGTGTTCTCCTTCTTGACGCCCAGGTCCTTGATCGCCTTGTCGAACCCGGCGGCGGCGAGGTCGTTGAACGACGCGTCGCCCCGGCCGCCGATGTCGTAGGCCAGGCCGATCTTCAACGCGCTGCCGTCGACCTTCTCGCCGGCCGCGGCGCTGGTGCTCGACGCGGCGGGCGCGCTGGGCGCCGCCGAGAACTCGCAGCCGCCCCCGGCGGCGGTGGTCGACCCGGTGGAGCCGCCACCGGAGTCCTTGGCGCAGGCGCTCACCACCAGGGTCAACGCGATCGCGGCAACGGCTGTGCCACGCGTACGACGGCGCACGGTCGATCTCCTCTTGCTCGGTCTTGAGGAGCGGACGGTACCCCGCGCCGCTCCGCGACCGGTCAAGCGTTCAACTACTGGGATCGAGGTCCTTGCGGAACACCAGGAAGTCGCACGGGCAGGCCAGGTGCGGCACGAGCGCCGGGTGGTCGGCGGCGAAGTCGCCCTCGTGGACGATCCGGTAGCCGATGCGCGTGTACCAGCCGCGCAGGAACTCCTTGACCGGGTGCTCCCACCCCTGCGGCACCAGCAGCTCGAGCTGCATGCGCGGCAGGCCGCGCTCCCGCGCCCAGTCCTCGGCGAACGCCACGAGATCGCGGCCGATGCCCGTGCCGCGTTCCTCCGGGGCGGCGACCAGCATGCCGAGCTCGCCCGCGCCGTCGTCCAGCCGCTGGACCCGGACGGAGCCGACGACGCGGCCGTCCTTGCGCACGACGGCGATCTGCCCTGCCCGGACGAGCTCCGCGACCTCGGCCTCGGTGGTCCTGGCGGTGTCGCCGGCCCACAGGCCCTTCTCGGCGTCCGCGTAGACCCGGTTCACCAGCGCGGTGATCTCCGGCACCAGGCCGGCGTCGGAGGTGAGGACGGGCGTCACCACGGCGCGGGCTGGGTGGTCTGAGCCAGCTTGTCGGCGTGCTGGAGCACGCCGAGCTCGCGCAGCATCCGATCGCGCTGGGCGGGGTCGTGCGCGACGTGCGAGGCGTGCAAAGCCTTGCGCAGCCTGGCCTTGCGCCACGGCGTCCACCGGCTCGCGAGCGCGAGCTTGGCCGCCCGCAACGCCGCCCGGTCACGCGTGCGCGCCAGGGCGTCGCGGTGGTCGTCGCCCAGGCCGAGCAACGACAGCAGGCGTTCGCGCAGCTCCCGCCCGACACGCGCCCACGTCGTGGTGCGCTGACGTGCTGCCCGGATCTCGATGCCGAGCGCGAGGTGCAGCATCACCAGGCCGAGCACCGGCCCGAGCAGCACGCGCGCCGTGCCCGCGACCGGCCCGGACAGGCTGAGCGCGGCGAAGGCGGCGAACGCGGTCAACGCCCACGCCACGAGCCGCGCGGGACCGGGCCGGCCGTTCTGGCGCACGCCGCCGCGCATGGCCCAGCCGCACGCGACGAGAGCCGCCTCCATGACGGAGAAGAGCGCCACGCGCTCCCACGTGTCGGTGATGCCGAGGCGCTGCTCGAAGAAGCGCCACGACGTGTCGACGCTGACACCGATGCTGAGGAGCGCGACGGCGTAGAAGCCGGCCGCGCCGTGGGGCTTGGCCTCGCCGTGGGGCTCGGGCGCGTCGTCGGGCTCGGGGGTCACGCCGAGTGCGGGGGTGACGTCGGGCTCGGTCACGGGTGCGGGCGCTGTGTGGGCCGCGACGCCCTTGTCGACCTCGTCCAGCTTCGCCAGCAGCTCCGGCGTCAGCAGCACGTGACCCGCCGTGTCGGTCAGCCCGTTGCGCGCACGCCACTCGTTGACGATCGGCGTGGCGTACGGCCTGCTCGGCACGACCTGGCCCTGCTTGCTGAGCCAGCGGCGCACGTCCTCGACGGTGCAGCCGCGCGGCAGGTGCTCCAGCGCGTACAGGATCTGCGCCTTCTTGGTCTTCAACCGCGCCAGCGCGGCGTCGTGGCCGGTGATCTGGCCGACTTCGTCCGTGGTCACTCGTGCTCTCCGTCCTGGGCGTGGATGTGCAGGGGGCACGCGGACGCGCGGAACCCTACCGCCGCTACGGCGCGTGAAGGCGATCGGCAAGAACGTTGACACTGTCACTGTTGCAGTGTCACTATCGGGGGGTGTGGACGCTCGACGAACTGCTGGACCGCGTCTCCGCCGCGTTGACGGCGGAGTACCCGGGCGCGCCCAACGGGCGGGTCCGGGACGTTCCCGACCGGCGGGCAGTCCGCTGGTACGCCACGACGGGCCTGGTCGACAGACCGTCGGCCATGCGCGGCCGGACCGCGCTGTACGAGAGGCGCCACCTGCTCCAGCTGGTGGCGCTCAAGCGGCTGCAGTCGGAGGGGAGGACGCTGGCGGACGTCCAGGCGGAACTGGCGGGAGCCGACGACACGGCACTCGCCGCCATCGCCCGCGTCCCCGAGGACCTGCTCGACGCCGGTGACGCTCCGTCGCCGGACCGGGTGCGCCCGCGGTTCTGGGCGGAGCCGGCGGCACCGCGCCCGCCCGCCGCGGACACGGCACCTCCGGTTCCGCCGCCCGCCCCGGCTCCTTCCATCCCCGCGCCACCGCCACTCACCCCGCCGCCACCCGTTCCCGCTCCACCACCCGCCCCCGCGGCCGCCCTCCACGGCGTCGCCCTCGGCGGCGGAGCCGTCGTCCTGGTGCCGGGCACGCCGACCAGGGCCGACGTCGCCGACATCGCCGCCGCCGCCCGGCCGTTGCTCGACCTGCTCGCCGCCCGTGGTCTGCTCATGAACGAAAGGGATCTGCCATGACCATCTCCGTCGCCCCGATGAAGCCCGCCGAGGGGGACCGCATCGGCTGGACGACCGAGGACGCGGGCATCGGCGCGCTGCGGACCGAACGCGGCAACCTGCCCCTGGAGCGCCTCGACGTGCGGGCGGCGGTGACCGGGCTCGTCGGCCGGACCGTGCTGACCACCGGGTTCGTCAACACCCACGACACGGCGCTCGAAGCCACCTACGTCTTCCCGCTGCCCGACCGGGCGGCCGTCACGGGCATGAAGATGACCGCCGCCGACCGCACCGTCGAGGCCGAGCTGCAGGAGCGCGGTGCGGCGCGGCAGGCCTACGACGACGCGATCGCGGCCGGTCAGCGGGCCTCGATCGTCGAGGAGGACCGGCCCGACGTCTTCACCATGCGCGTCGGCAACATCCAGCCGGGCGAACGGGTCGCGGTCGAGCTGACCCTCGTCGGGCCGCTGGTGTTCGAGGACGGGGCTGCGACGTTCCGGTTCCCGCTGGTGGTGGCACCCCGGTACATCCCCGGCAAGCCCCTCGACGGGCCGTCGGTCGGGGACGGGCACGCCGACGACACCGACGCCGTGCCGGACGCGTCGCGCATCACGCCGCCGGTGCTGCTGCCTGGCTTCCCGAACCCGGTCCGCCTCACCATCGGCGTCGACGTCGACCCGGCCGGTCTGGAGCTCGGCGAGATCCGGTCGAGCCTGCACACCGTCGAGACCGAGGGCACCACCGTCACCGTCGCGCCGGGGGAGCGGGCCGACCGCGACTTCGTGCTGCGCCTGGCCTACGCGAACACGAGCTCCGCGGCCGTGTGCGTGCCCGACGAGGACGGCGGCACCTACCAGGTCACCGTCCTGCCGCCCGAGCTCGACACCCCGGTCCGGCCGCGCGACGTCGTGCTGCTGCTCGACCGGTCGGGCAGCATGTCCGGCTGGAAGATGGTCGCGGCCCGCAGGGCGGCCGCCCGGATCGTCGACACGCTGACCTCGGACGACTCGTTCGCGGTGATCACCTTCGACGACCGGCTGGAACGGCCCGACCTCGGCGGGGGACTGGTGTCCGCCACCGACCGGCACCGCTTCCGCGCCGTCGAGCACCTGGCGAAGGTGGCGGCCCGCGGCGGTACCGAGATGGTCGAGCCGATCAGGGAGGGCCTCTCCCTGCTCGCGAAGGCGGACGAGGGACGCGACCCGGTCCTGGTGCTGGTCACCGACGGCCAGGTCGGCAACGAGGACCAGATCCTGCGCGACATCGCTCCGGTCGTCAACCGGACCCGGATCCACACCGTCGGCATCGACACGGCCGTCAACGCGGGCTTCCTGGGCCGCCTGGCCGCCGCCGGCGCGGGCCGGTGCGAGCTCGTCGAGAGCGAGGACCGGCTCGACGAGGCCATGGCGCACATCCAGCGCCGGATCGGGGCACCGCTGGTCACGGACGTGGTCGTGACGCCGGCGTCCGACGTGCCGAAGCAGCCGTCGGCGATCTACCCCGGCGTGCCGCTGGTCGCGTTCGGCCGGTACCGCGGCGAGGTCCCCGCGACGGTCACCGTGCGCGGCCGCACCAGGGACGGCTCCGACTGGCAGGAGACGCTGACCGTGCGGGAGCACACCGAGCAGGCCGTCCGGGCGCAGTGGGCCCGCGCCGCGCTGCGCGACCTGGAGGACCGGTACGCGACCGGTGACCGGGCCGTGGAGGAGGAGATCGTGCGGATCTCGCTCGCCCACGGCGTGCTGTGCCGCTTCACGGCGTTCGTCGCGGTGGACGACCGGGTCGTGTCCGATGGGAAGGTGCACCGCGTGGTGCAGCCGGTCGAGCAGCCCTCCGGCTGGGAGTTCGGCACGCCGAAGTTCGCCGCCGCCCCGATGGCGGCGGGATTGACGGCGGGGGGACCGGTGGCGGCGGCGCCGATGTTCGCCGCGCCGGGAGGTGCCGCACCGAGGGCGCGCTTCGGCTCGGCCCCGGACGGCCTCGGCGTGCCCCTGCCGCCTCCGGCACCGCAGGCCCCGGCACGCTCGGGCGGTGGCGGGGCGGGTCCCGCGCCGACCTGGACGCGCCCGTCCCCGCCCGTCCCGCCCGCCGACGACACCGCCGGGCTGCGCGAGATCGTCGCGGTCGAGGTGACCCGCCTGGACGAGGCGGCGGCCAAGCCCGCCTGGGAACGCCGCGACCTGCTCGCCGACCTCGCCAGCAGGCTCGGCATCCTCGTCGCCGGCCGGCGGGGCGGGGAGTTCGAGGCGCTGCGCCGCCTCGTCGAGGAGCTCACCGAGGACGGCGACGTCGACCGGTTGTGGGCACGGGCACGGCAGGTGCTGGCGGAGTTCGCCGGGAAGCCCGCCGCGCCGGAGCGCCGCAAGAGGTTCTGGCGTTGAACGAACCTCGTTGTCCCGCTTGGGTTAACGAAATGTTCGTCCCGTGCACGCGTGCGGGGAGTGGACGACAGCCGAGTGGAACGACCAGCACTCGTCGAGTCCGAAGTGGACGGAACGCCGCCGGGGCACGTCCCCGGCGGCGACCGGCTCTAGTCGGGAGGCTCCTGGCCCTCCGGTCCCTCGTCGTTGATCACCCGCTTGGCGGGCGCTTCCTCCGGAACGCGAGGTTCCTCCACGTCGTTCAGGTCGGGAGTGCCCGGCGCGTGCGG
Source organism: Lentzea sp. (assembly GCF_036380075.1). Taxonomy (NCBI): domain Bacteria; kingdom Bacillati; phylum Actinomycetota; class Actinomycetes; order Pseudonocardiales; family Pseudonocardiaceae; genus Lentzea; species Lentzea sp. Next base: position 7,157 of record NZ_DASVFL010000142.1, read on the forward strand.
GGCTTCTGGGTTCACCGGCTCAGTCATGACGTGCGGTTACCCTTGAGGGACAAGGACGAACACAACCCCGCGGTTGTGCCCCACCACGAAGGGGCATAGCGTGGGAACGAGTACCTGAAACATCGATTCATCCATGTGAGGTCATCAACAGGTTCTCCGGGTTGGGCAGCGGCTCGCGTCGGCGCTTCGCACGGTGTGCCGAGGGGAGCGGGCCAGTGAGCCAGCAGTCCGACGGAGCGGTGCAGGTCCTGACCGCCCGCACCACCGACCACGACGGGATAGTCGTCGTCACCATCGCGGGTGAGGTCGACCGGATGACCCCGGACTCACCCGTCCTCACCGCGGCCGAGGCCGTGCGCCGGCTGCCCGCCGGTGTCGTCCTGGACCTCAACGCCGTGACGTTCTTCGGGTCCGCCGGCGTCAACATGCTCGCCGCCGTGTGGCAGCAGGCGGAGGCCGCGGCCGTGCCGCTCGCGATCGTCGCCGGCACCCGCGCCGTGCGCATGCCGCTCGCGATCTCCGGCGTGGACGTGCTCCTGGCGCTTTACCCGACCCTGCCCGACGCGCTCGCCGCCGTCAGGGCCGTCCCGCCGCCCCGGCGGCGCTGACCCCGTCCGGGGAGACCGCTCTCACACACCGTCCGTGCGCGGAACGACAGCCCACACCGCCTTGCCGGAGGGCTGCTCCGTCACGCCCCACTCCCGCGCCAGCTGGTCCACCAGCACGAGCCCGCGCCCACGCGCCGAGTGCGGTGACGACGGCTTGAGCACCGGCGGGATCGTCGAGGAGTCCTCGACCTCGATCCGCACGGCGTCGCGCGGCGTGCGCAGCGTCAGCCGGGCGGGGAACTCCCCGTGGTCGTAGACGTTCGAGACCAGCTCGGTCACGATCAGCTGGACGTCGAGCAGGTCGTCCTCGTGCAGCTGCGGCAACGCCGAACCGGCCCACCGGCGGGCCTCCGCGATGTCGACCACGTCGCGGTTCAGCTCCAGCACGTGCGGGGTGTCAGGGGGCTCGCCTCCGACGGCCAAGAGGGTGCCTTTCTGTTCTCGGTGTGCTGGGTGAACGTACCTCGTGCGGGAAGTTGCTAAACGCGGCAACCACCTGTCGGGTCCGGGGGTCGCGCACGGCTACTGTCTGCGGGGTACGGACCGCCTGAGGAGGCATGAGTGACTGCAGATGCGGGGCACGCCCGGCGTTTGACCGAGCTGCTGCGGGCGAACGCGGAGCCCTTGATCGAGAAGTGGGTGGGCGTGGTCGCGGCGTTGCTGCGCGGACGGGCGACGAAGGCGGAGCTGGAGTCCGACTACCGGGAGTTCTTCGAGGCCCTGCTGCCGCTGGTCGGATCCGACGGCGCGGACACCTCCTCGCCGGAGTTCGCCGAGATCAGGTCACTGCTGGAGGAGTACTCGCGCTCCAGGGTCCGCGCCGGTTTCACGCCGACGGAGACCGCGTCGAGCCTGTTCTCGCTCAAGCAGCAGGTCTTCGAGCTCACCGAGGGCGACACCGACCCGGAGCTCTTCCGCGAGGTGCTCGGGTTCTCCCGGCTGCTCGACTCGCTCGGCCTGCTGACGTTCGAGTCCTACTCGCGCGCCCGCGAGGAGATCATCCGCGAGCAGTCCGAGCAGCTGCTCGAGCTGACCACGCCGGTGGTGAAGATCTGGGAGGGCGTGCTGGCGGTGCCGCTGGTGGGCACGCTCGACTCCGCCCGCACCCAGGTCGTCATGGAGAAGCTGCTGGAGATGCTGGTCGAGACCGGCTCCGAGCACGCCATCATCGACATCACCGGTGTCTTCGCCGTCGACACGCAGGTCGCGCAGCACCTGCTCAAGACCGTGGTCGCGGCGCGGCTGATGGGCGCGGAGTGCATCGTGTCCGGCATCCGCCCGCAGATCGCGCAGACGATCGTGGCACTGGGCATCGAGTTCGGCGACATCGTCACCAAGGCCTCGCTCGCCGACGCCCTGCGGCACGCGCTGCGCCGTGAAGGCGTCGACGTGGTGCGCGGCGAGGCCGTCTGATGGAACGCGTCCCGATTCTGAAGATCGGCGGGGTGCTGCTGGTCTCCATCCAGATCGACCTCCAGGACCAGAGCGTGATGGCCCTGCAGGAGGACCTGGCGGAGAAGATCAGCGCGACCGGCGCCCACGGCGTGGTCATCGACATCTCCGCGGTGGAGATCGTCGACTCGTTCATCGGGCGGATGTTCGCGACGATCGCGTCCATCTCCCGTCTGTTCGACGCCGACACGGTCGTGGTGGGCATGCGTCCCGCCGTGGCGATCACCCTGGTGGAGCTGGGCCTCACGCTCGGTGGCGTGCGCACGGCGCTGGACCTCGAACGCGGCATGAAGATCCTCGGGCAGCTCGGGCGTCAGCGGCGGGGTGTGCTCGCACACTCCGACGAGTTCGCGCAGGACGCCTGATGCCGCCCCGGTCCGAGGGGCCGGAGGAGCTGGCGATCAGCGGCGACGACGACGTCGTGCGCGTCCGCCAGCTCGTGCGCACCTACGCGCAGCAGACGAAGCTGTCGCTGGTCGACCAGACCAAGCTGGTCACGGCGGCCAGCGAGCTCGCCCGCAACACGCTCATCTACGGCGGCGGCGGCTTCGCCCGCGTCGAGGAGGTCAGCGACGGGCGCCGTGCCGGCGTCCGCGCGTCGTTCCACGACGACGGACCGGGCATCCCCGACCTCACGCTGGCGCTGGCCGACGGCTGGAGCAGCGGCAGCGGGCTCGGTCTCGGGCTCAGCGGCGCCAAGCGCCTGGTGGACCAGTTCGACCTCGACACCGAGGTCGGCCGCGGCACCGTCGTGACGGTGGTCAAGTGGAAGAGATGACGACCGCGACGTGCCTGCCGCTGGTCCGCGACGAGGCCTGGCTGCCCGTCGAGGAGACCGCCCAGGTCGGCAGGATCCGCCGCACGGCGGCGGCGCTGGCCGACCGGCTCGGGTTCGGCGGGGCGCGGGCCGCGGAGATCGGCCTCGCGGTGACCGAGATCGGCACGAACCTGCACAAGCACGCGCGGCAGGGCGTGGTGCTGATCCGTTCGGTGCGCGGCGAGCACGACGCGGCCGTCGAGGTCGTCGCCGTGGACCGCGGGCCCGGCATCCGCGACGTCGCGCTGGCGTGGCAGGACGGGCAGTCGACGACCGGCACGCTCGGCGTCGGCCTGGGCGCGGTGGCCCGGCTCGCCAGCTCCTGCTCCATGACCTCCCGGCCGGGTTCGGGCACCGCGCTGGTGGCGCGGTTCGGGCCGAGGCCGGACTGGGCGCCCGAGTGGGGTGCGGACGCCGCGGAGGGGATCACCAGGCCCATCACCGGCGAGGAGGTCTGCGGCGACGCCTACGCGTTCTGCCGCGGCGCGGACCGGCTGACGCTGATGATGTGCGACGGCTCCGGGCACGGCCCGCTGGCCGCGGCCGCGTCCGACGCCGCGGTGCGGCTGTTCCGCGAGCTGGCCCCGATGCCGGCCAACCAGCTGGTCACGCGTCTGCACCAGGCCCTGCGCGGCACGCGCGGCGGTGCGGTGGCGGTCGCCGACATCGACCTCGCCGCCAGGTCCGTGCGCTTCTGCGGGCTGGGCAACATCGCCGGGTCCGTCCTCGCCGACGGCCGCAAGCAGGGCATGGTCTCCGTCCCCGGTGTGGCGGGTCACCAGGCGCGCACGATCCGGACGTTCGACTACGCGCTGCCGGAACGCGCCGTGGTGGTGCTGCACTCCGACGGCCTGACCGAGCGCTGGGGCGCCGACTTCGGCGGCGACCTGGTCAACGACCAGCCGGTCCTGATCGCGGCGACGCTGCTGCGCGAAGCCGGGGTGCGCAACGACGACGCCGGCGTCCTGGTGGCCAGACCGGCATGACCACGACCGAGCTGCTGCGCCTGCCCGTCGCCGACGAACGGGACGTGTTCCTGCTCCGCCAGCGCGGGCGCCAGGTCGCGGCGGCCGTCGGGCTGGACGGGCAGAACCAGGTGCGGGTGGCGACGGCGCTCAGCGACGTCGGCCGGGAGCTGGTGCGGCAGGAGGTCTCGACGACCGCGGTCTTCTCGCTGCGGCACGGGCTCGTCCCCGCGCTGCTGGTCGAGCTGGCGTGGCACGTGCCGGGCGTGGTCGGCTCCGGCCCCGGCTGGGACACCGCGCGCCGGTTGATGGACGAGCTGGCCCTGACGTCCGCGGGCGTCACGCTGGTGAAGAAGCTGCACCACTCCGCCGCGGTCGACGAGGGCCTGCTGCGGGAGCTGCGCGGCACGGCGGGCACGACGGCGCTCGACGAGCTGCGGGCGCAGAACCAGGAGCTGCTCGAGACGCTCGAGAACCTGGAGGCCAAGAGCGCGGAGCTGGAACGGCTCAACGACGAGCTGGAGGAGACCAACCGCGGCGTCGTCGCGCTCTACCAGGAGCTTTCCGAGGAGCTGGAGCGGACGAACCAGGGCGTGGTCGCCCTCTACGCCGAGCTGGACGCGAAGTCGGCGGAGCTGCGGGACGCCGCGGCCGCGCGCATCCGGTTCTGGTCCAACATCAGCCACGAGCTGCGCGCGCCGATCAACTCCGTCGTCGGCCTGACGCGCCTGCTCGGCGCGCCCGGCGGCGACCCGATGACCGACGACCAGCGCCACCACGTCGACCTGATCAACGAGTCGGCGGCGACGTTGCTGGCGCTGGTGAACGAGCTGCTCGACACCGCCAAGGCCGAGTCGGGCAGCCTGGAACCGCGGATGGCGCCCGTCGCGATCGACTACGTGATCACGCAGCTGCGGGCCTCGGTGCGGCCGTTGCTGCGTTCCGGCGACGTGCGGCTGGTCGTGGACGGGGCGATCCCCGAGCTGCCGACGCTCGTCACCGACGAGACGATGCTCGTGCGGATCCTGCGCAACGTGCTGTCGAACGCCGTGAAGTTCACCAAGCACGGCGAGATCCGCTTCACCGCCGAGCCGGGACCGGGACCCGACGAGGTCCGGTTCGTCATCACCGACACGGGCATCGGCATCCCGCCCGCCGAGCAGGGCAAGGTCTTCGAGGAGTTCTACCAGGTGCCGAACGCGCTCCAGGTCGGCGCGAGCGGCACCGGCCTGGGCCTGTCCTACGCGCGCAAGCTCGCCGAGATCCTCGGCGGCGCGCTGAGGCTGAACAGCACCCCCGCCGTCGGCACCGAGGTGGTGCTGACCCTGCCGACCGGCAAGGACGAGCTCGCGCAGCCCGCGCCGGTCGCGTGCGCGGTGATCGCCGACGGCGACGAGGACGTCCGCCGGCAGCTGCGCGACGCGCTCGCGGGCCTCGCCGACGACGTCGTCGAGGCCGGTGACGGCCGCAGCGCCCTGAACCTCGTCAAGTCGCGGCGGCCCGACCTCGTCGTGGTGGGCGCGAACGCGCCGCTGATGAGCGGCAGCGCGGTGCTGTCGGTGCTGCGCCTCGACCCCGATCTGAATGCGGTCCCGGTCGTGGTCGTGTGCGGCGACGACACCGGCGGCCTCGCCCGCACCGTGCACGGCCTCGGCGCCGCGATGCTGCACGAGGAGGGGATCGCGCCGGAGACGGTGAACCGCGCCGTCCGGGACGCCCAGCTCACCGCACGCAGAACGGAGGCCCGATGAACCCGACAGCGATGGGCGGCGGACCGGCCAGGGTCCTCGTGGTCGACGACCTGGAGGCCAGCAGGTTCATCGCGTGCAGCTGGCTGCGCCGCAGCGGCCACACGGTCGTGGAGGCCACCACGGCCGCCGAGGCGCTGACCGCGCTGGAGCACCACTCGTTCGACCTCGTGCTGCTCGACGTGCACCTGCCCGACATGAGCGGCTACGACGTCACCGAACGGATCAAGGCAGACCCGCGCACCAGCTCCGTTCCCGTCGTGATGCTGTCGGCGACCTACATCGAGCCCGAGGACAAGGTCACCGGCCTGACCCGCGGCGCCGACGCCTACCTCACCGAACCGGTCGACCCCGGCGAGCTGCTGGCCAACGTCGAGGCGGCCCTGCGCTACCACCGCGCCCGCGCCCTCGCCGAACACCTCGCCGCCCGCCTGACCAGCCTCACCACCGCGACGCTGGCGCTCAACGCCGCGACCACGTTCGACGCCCTGGTCGAAGCCGCCGCGATCGGCGCCGCCGACATGCTCGACACCCCGGCGACCGCCGCGCTGGGCGCGTCGTCCGGCGCCGTCTGCGTGGCCGCCGCGGGTGGCGCGCCGCGTCCGGACGACGCCGCCGTCGACCGGTGGATGGCGTCGCTCAACCCCGGCGTCGGCGTGACCGTGGTCGAGGGCGAGGCGTGGCAGCCGGGCGCCCCCGTCGTGGCGGCACTCGCCCGCACGAAGCTGCGCCGGTCGCCGATCTGCATCGCGGTCGCGCCGGAGTCCGTGCTCGGCGACGACGACCGCAACCTGCTCTCGCAGCTGGCCCAGGCGACCGCGCTGGCGGCGGAGGGCCTGCACACGTTCGCCGAGGAACACTCCCTGGCGCTGACGCTGCAGCGCAGCCTCCTGCCCCGCGACCTGCCCCAGCGCGCCGAGCTGCCGATGACGGCCCGCTACGTCCCGGCCCAGAGCAACGCCGAGATCGGCGGCGACTTCTACGACGTGATCGAGCTCGACGGCCTGTCCCTGATCGCCATCGGCGACGTGTGCGGCCACTCGATCGAGGCCGCGACCATCATGGCCGAGGTCCGCCACACCCTGCGCGCCTACGCCGTCGAGGGCCACCGCCCGGCCGAGATCCTGCGCCGCGTCGACGTCCTGCTGGAACGCTTCCACTCGACCGGCGGCCTCACGACCATGTGCCTGCTCCTGGTCGACCTGGAGGCCGGCACCGTGGACGTGGCCAACGCGGGCCACGTCCCGCCGCTGCTGTTCGACGCCGACGGCGCCCGGTACGCCCCGATCAAGGGCCCGCTGCTGGGCATCGGCCTCGACCGCCCGGAAGCCACCACCCTTCCGCTGCCGCCCGGCACCACCGTCCTGCTGACCACCGACGGCCTGGTGGAACGCCCCGGCATCGACCTCGACGAGGGCATGGAGAAGCTCCGCGCCGCCGTCTCGCACACCGACGACATGGACGAGCTGGCCGACCGCCTCCTCGCCGAGCTGGGCCAGGGCAAGCAGGACGACATCGCGCTGGTCCTGCTGCGACGTCAGTGACGCCGGTGGCACCGGGGACGTCGGTGTCGGCACTGCGCCGCCGGCCTCAGCGACGCGTCGTGTGCGCCAACCCGGACAGGTCCAGGATCCGGGCCGGAGCCGACCCCTCCGCCGCCACCAGCGACAGCGACCGCCCCCGGCCCTCCGCACGCGTCAGGGCCTGCAGCAGCAGCGCGATCCCCGAGCTGCTGAGGTAGTCGAGCCCGGTCAGGTCCACCTCGACGGGACGTTCGTCCGCCACGTCCACGCGCCGGAGCAGGGCGTCGCGGAGGTCCTCGACGGTCGCGATGTCCAGGTCGCCGGTCAGCAGGACCAGCTGCACGTGCTCGTCGCCGCCGTCGGTCAGGCCCGTCACGGTCCCGGTGTCGTGCGGGCGGTCGGAGGGGACGGCCGGGGTGTCCGTGGCGAGCGGGATGTGGAAGCGGATGGTGGTGCCGTCCTCGCTCGCGGTCAGGTCGGCGGAGTCGCTGAGGGCGCGGATCATCGTCAGGCCTCGGCCGCGGTCGCCCTTGTCGGCCGGGGCCGGGCGCCAGCGGCCCTGGTCGGCGACCGTCACCAGCACGCCGCGGCCGGTCCACTCGAGGGTCGTGTCGAACGTGCCATCACCGTTCGGGTAGGCGTGGTCGACGACGTTCGCCGCGGCCTCGCCGAGGGCCAGTTCCAGGTCGTAGACGGAGTCCTCCGGCAGGCCCGCGGTGGTGGCCCAGGCGGTGGCGGTGCGGCGCAGGGCGGAGAGCTCGAGCGGCTCGGCCGGCAGGCGGCGGTGCAACGGCGGAGGCTGGTGGCGGGCGACCACCAGGGCCACGTCGTCGGCCTGGTCGCCGGACAGGACCTTCTCGATGATGCGCCGCACCAGCAGGACCGGGGCGAGGTTCGCGGCCACGGCCTCGACCAGGCGCCGCACGCCCTCGTCGAGGACCTCGCCGCGGCGTTCCACCAGGCCGTCGGTGTACAGGACCACGGACGCGCCCGGCGGTAACGGGGTCGCGTGCTGCGGGGGGAGGGTGGCGCCGACGGCGCCGAGGACCGGGCCGATCTTCTCGGTCAGCGCGCGGGCGCCCGTCGCGTCGACGACGACCGGTGGCGGGTGGCCCGCCGACGCCCAGCACAGCTCGCCGACGTCGGTGTCGAAGACGATGCACGCGCACGTGCTGCCGGCGGCGCCGTTCACGCGCAGGGCGAAGACGTCCAGGCGCCGCAACGCCTCCGCGGGGGAGTGGCCGTCGAGCAGGTAGCCGGTCAGCGCGCTGCGCAGCTGGCCCATCACCGCGGCGGCGGCCGGACCCTTGCCGACGACGTCGCCGACGGTCAGGCCCACGCGCGTCCCGCCGAGCGGCACGACCTCGTACCAGTCGCCGCCGATCTGCGAGTACCGGGCGGCGGGCAGGTACCGGGCGGCGGTCGCGAGCCTCGGCAGCGACGGGAGCTCGCGCGGGAGCAGGCTCTCCTGCAACGCCGCCGCGATCTCGTGCTCGCGCTGGAGCAGCAGCTCGCGTTCGGCCTCGGCGCGTTGCCGCTCGGTGACGTCGCGGCCGATCGCCTGGAACCCCGTCGGCGTGGCCTGGACGCTCAGCTCCAGCGCGACCACGGTGCCGTCGGCGTGCCGCATCGGCACGACCTGCGCGGCGGAGAGGTCGGCCGGAAGCCCGTCGACGAGCAGGCCGGCGACCGGGGTGCCGACCAGCTGGTCGGACCGGTACCCGAGCAGGTGGCCGGTCGCCGGGTTGACCGACACGAACCGCATCTCGTGGTCGAGCATCCAGATCGCGTCCGTCGCCCGCTCCACGAGCTGGCGGTGGCGCTTCTCGCTGTCGCGCAACGCGCGGTCCGCGTGCACGCGCTGCAGCGACTCCCAGCACCGGTTCACCACGACGGACACGAGGTCGATCTCGTCGCGCGTCCAGTTCCGGACAGTGGCCTGATGCACGGCCATGGCGGCGACGAACCGTCCACCGCGCAACAGCGGCAGGCAGATCACGGCACGGATCCCGGTCACGTCGTACGCGACAAGATCCTCGTCATCGAGCCGTGGGTCGTTCAAGGAGTCGTTGACCACCCACGGTCTGCCGGCTCGCATAGCGGTCAACGCGCCGTTGCCGAACGCGCGCATCGCGAACCGGCCGGGCAGCGGAGGCAACCCCGTCGCGTGGTCGCCGCTCATGACGATGTGGTTCTCGTCTTCCTCCGTGCGCGCATAGGCGCACCTGTCCGCGCCCAGGTGCTCGCCGAGCAACCGGGTCGCGAGCGCCATCAGGTCCTCGGCGTCGTCGACGCGCTGCGACTCGCGTTCGAGCAGGTCGAGGAACCGCTGCCGTTCCGCCGCCGCGTGGTGGGCCGTGACGTCGACGAGCACACCGCTGCGGACCGCGCCGTGCACCCGCGTCCGCTCCAGCAGCCACACGAGGTCGCCCGCGGTCGTGCGCACGCGGTAGACGGTCTCGTAGTCGTCCGGGCCCCAGCGCAGCCGCTGGCTGTCCTCGCGGTCGTCGGGATGGGTGATCTCCGCCCAGAAACCGGGGTCGGCGAGCCACCGGCCGGCGGGATGGCCCAGGAGGCGTTCGACGGCGCCGGACAGGAAGGTGACCACGCGTCCCGCCGACTCGCCCCGCCAGACGACCACGGGCAGGTCGTCCACGAGAGCGGTGATCGGAGGCTGCACCGCGGCACTCCTTCGTCTGTTGTGGGAGTCCACGCCGCCGGCTTCTTGACGCACGTCCAACCGCATCGTACGGCGATCAACCGCACGCCTGCCGATCGCGCCCGGCTACACCGCGGTGCGCTCGTCGTGCGAAGGGTCCGGACGGCCCATACGGTCGATGGGTGATCGTGGTGGTGGGAGCAGGACTGGCGGGTCTGAGCGCCGCGCTGGAGTTGACCGCGGCCGGCTTGGAGGTCGCCGTGCTGGAGGCGGGCGACGAGGTCGGTGGCCGGGTGCGGACCGACGTCGTCGACGGGGTGCGGTTCGACCGGGGCTTCCAGATCATGCTGCCCGCCTACCCGGAGCTGAGGCGCCTCGACCTGGGACCGTTCCCGTTGCGGCACCTGCGCTCCGGGGTCTTCGTGCACGACGACGGCCGCCACGACCTGCTCGCCGACCCGCGCACCGGACCTTCCTCGTGGGACGGGGTGTTGCGCCAGCACGTCCTGGGCGCCCGCGACCTCGCCGCGCTGTCCGGCTTCTCCGCCCGCGACGCCTTCGGACCCGCCCGGCCGCTGCTCACCGCACCGGACCGCACCACGCGCGACGAGCTGCGCCGCCTGGGAGTCACCGACCGTGCGGTGACCAAGGTCTTCCGGCCGTTCCTCTCGGGAGTGTTCCTCGAACGGGAACTGACGACGTCGTCCCGGTTCTTCCACCTGGTGTGGCGCAGCTTCGCCCGCGGCGGCGCCGCCGTGCCCGCGCTCGGCATGGGCGAGCTGCCGAAGGCCCTCGCCGCGAAGCTGCCCGACGGGACGGTCCGCCTGGAGACGCCCGTGCACGCCGTGCACGACGACGGCGTCGACCTCGAAGGCGGGGAACGCCTCGCCGCCGACGCCGTCGTGGTCGCGACGGACGGCACGACGGCGGCCGGGCTCCTGCCCGGCCTGGTAGAACCGCGCTGGAACAGCGTCACGACGTGGTACTTCCGGCCGCCGAGGTCGCCGCTGCGCGACGGGTGCCTGGTGGTCGACGCGAACGGCGGCCCGGTCGTCAACACGGCCGTGATGTCGGAGGTCTCCCGCCCCTACTCGCCGCACGCCCCGCTCGTGCAGGCGACCGTCCTCGGGCAAGCGTCCGAAAAGGACGTCCGGACGCACCTGAACCGCCTGTACGGCAACGACACGGCGAAGTGGGAGCTGCTGCGCCGGTACGAGATCGAGCGCGCGCTGCCCAGGATGGACGCGCCGCACCGGCTCAAGCAGTCCGTCCGCGCCGGAGAAAGGCGTTACGTGTGCGGCGACCACCGCGACACCAGCTCGCTCCAGGGCGCGCTGCACTCGGGACGGCGGGCCGCCCACGCCGTGCTCGCCGACCTGCGCGGTGACCGATGACCGCGCTCCTGCTGTTCGGCGACCAGCTCGGACCGCACTTCTACACCGGCCACGACGAGATCCTGCTCGTCGAGTCCGCGGCGGCGCTGCGCCGCAGGCCCTACCACCGGCAGAAGCTGCACCTGGTGCTGTCCGGCATGCGGCACCTGGCGCAGGAGCTCGGCGACCGCGTCACGCTCGTGCGCGCGGAGACCTACACCGAGGCGATCCGCGCGTTCGGCCGCCCGCTCGTCGCCCACCAGCCGGGGTCGATCGCCGCGCGGGACATGCTGCACCGGCTCGGCGTCGAGGTGCGCCCGACACCCGCGTTCGCGTTGTCCCGCGACGAGTTCACGGCGTGGGCCGGCACCCGCGAGCGGTTCCTGATGGAGGACTTCTACCACTTCCAGCGCTCGCGCTTCGACGTGCTGATGGACGGCGACGCGCCGGTCGGCGGGCGGTGGAACCTCGACGTCGAGAACCGCGAACCACCGCCCAAGCGCGCGAAGCTGGGCGTGCCGGCCCCGTGGTGGCCGGAGGAGGACGAGATCGACGCGAAGGTCCGCGAGGACCTCGACGCGCTGGAGCTGCCCGCGGTCGGCAAGGACGGGCCGCGGCGGTTCGCCATCACCCGCGCCGAGGCGCTCAAGGCGCTGGAGACGTTCGTCCGCGACCGGTTGCCGCACTTCGGCCCGCACGAGGACGCCGTGCTGACCAAGGACTGGACGATGGCGCACTCGCTGCTGTCCGTCCCGCTCAACCACGGCCTGCTCCACCCGCTGGAGGTCGTCTACGCGGCCGAGGACGCCTACCGCGCGGGCGAGGTGCCGCTCGCGAGCGCCGAGGGGTTCATCCGGCAGGTCCTGGGCTGGCGCGAGTACGTGTGGCACCTGTACTGGCACCTCGGCGGGAAGTACCTGCACCGCAACAACTTCCAGGCCTCGACGCCGTTGCCGGACTGGTGGGCGGAGCTGCGCCCGAGGACGGTGCGCGCGGCGTGCCTGCGCACGGCGCTGGAGGGCGTGCGCGACCACGGCTGGGTGCACCACATCCAGCGGCTGATGGTGCTGGGAAACCACGCGCTGCAACGGGGTTACGACCCGGCCGCGCTCAACGACTGGTTCGTCACGTCCTTCGTGGACGGTTTCCCGTGGGTGATGCCGGTCAACGTGATCGGCATGAGCCAGCACGCCGACGGCGGCGTGATCGCGACCAAGCCGTACCTCAGCGGCGGCGCCTACCTCAACCGCATGACCGACCACTGCGGCGGCTGCTGGTTCGACCCGAAAAAGCGCACCGGCGAGCGCGCGTGCCCGTTCACGGCCGGCTACTGGGCCTGGATGGACCGCAACGAGTCGCAGGTCCGCGCCAACCACCGCATGGGACGGGCCGTGCAGAACCTCAGACGCCTCGCCGACCTCGACGAAGTGCGCGTGCAGGAACGCGACCGCGAGCTCTTCTGACTCGATCCGGTGAACGAGCGTGACACGGGGGCTCCTCCGTGCGTCCTGACCTGTGCCCGACGAGAGGAGTCCCGTTGTCCAGCTGCAGCAGCCGCGTCGTCCAGTTGCGCAAGCCGTTGACCGAGGACGAGCGGTTGTCGCTCGTCGAGCAGTCCGTGCTGTGCCATCCCGCCGTGCACAGCGTCGAGACCGAGGTCGACGGGGACATCCACGCCGAGGTCGTGCTGTGGCACCGCAGCCGGCGCGACCAGGTGGTCCGCGACCTCCGCGCGGCGCTCGGGGCCGTGGCCGGCGATGTGCGCCTGACGGTGACGGCGGTGGCTCACCGGCGTCGCGGACGGGTGCTGCTCGCGCTCGTCTGAGGTTTACAGATAGCCGACTATTGTCAAACCCGCTTTACGTCACCTACCGTTCTGTCAACCTCCCCGAAGGAGCGTGGCATGAGCGGCAAGAAAGCGACGGTGCCCGACGGCTCGACCGAGCGGTGGACGGACGGCAAGCGCCACCTGTGGCTGCTGGGACTGGTCGTGCCGTCCCTGGCCTTCCTGGCCATCGGGCTGCACTCCGCCACGGGCTGGGGCGTGTGGTTCTGGATCGGCCCGATCGTGGTCCTGGTGGTCGTCCCGGCCGTCGACCTCGTCGCCGGGCTCGACCGGAGCAACCCGCCGGACGACGTCATCGAACGGCTGGAGAACGACCGCTACTACCGCTGGATCACCTACCTCTTCCTGCCGATCCAGTACGTCGGCTTCGTGCTGGCGTTCTGGGTGATCGCGCGCGGCGACCTGTCCGTCGTGGACAAGATCGGGCTCGCGGTGTCCATCGGGTGCATCGGCGGCATCGGCATCAACACCGCGCACGAGCTGGGGCACAAGAAGGAGAGCCACGAGCGGTGGCTGTCCAAGATCGCGCTGGCGCAGAGCTTCTACGGCCACTTCTACATCGAGCACAACCGCGGCCACCACGTCCGCGTCGCGACGCCGGAGGACCCGGCGAGCAGCCGGGTGGGGGAGAGCTTCTACCGGTTCTGGCCGCGCACGGTCGCCGGTTCGGTGAGGTCGGCGTGGCGGCTGGAGCGCAAGCGGTACGGCCGCCGCGACCGGCACCCGTACCGGCTGGGCAACGACGTGCTCAACGCGTGGCTGATGTCGGCGGCGCTGTGGGCGGCGATGATCGTCTGGCTCGGCGTCGGCATCGTGCCGTACCTGCTGGTGCAGGCCGTGATCGGCTTCTCGCTGCTCGAGGTCGTGAACTACATGGAGCACTACGGGATGTTGCGGCGGAAGGTCGGCCCGCCCGGCCGGCGCCGCTACGAGCGGGTGGATCCCAGCCACAGCTGGAACTCCAACAACATCGCCACCAACGTGCTGCTCTACCACCTGCAGCGGCACAGCGACCACCACGCCAACCCGACCCGGCGCTACCAGACGCTGCGCGACTTCGAGGAGTCGCCGGTGCTGCCGACCGGGTACGCCGGGATGATCCTGCTGGCGCTCGTGCCGCCGGTGTGGCGCCGCGTGATGGACCCGCGGGTGCGCGCCCACTTCGACGGCGACATCGGCCGCGCGAACATCCAGCCGGGCAAGCGCGCGAAGGTGCTGGCGCGGTACGGCGGCACCGGTGCGGGCGAGGACGTCGTGGCCGACACCCGCGGCGACGCGACCGCGGGCGGGATGTGCCCCGGCTGCGGGTACGTCTACGACGAGTCGGCCGGCGACCCGCGCGAGGGCTTCCCGGCGGGCACGCCGTGGTCGTCCATCCCGGACTCGTGGTGCTGTCCCGACTGCGGCGTCCGGGAGAAGATCGACTTCGTCGCGCCGGGAAGGGTGACGTCCGCCTAGGATCGCGGGCATGGGTGACACATCGGCGGCGGCGGGTGGTCAGCGCCGCCTGCCGATCATCGAGGCGGCGATCGCGATGACGGCCCGCGACGGCTGGGCCGCGGTCACGATGGTCCGGCTCGCCGAGCAGGCCGGGGTGAGCCGCCAGACCGTCTACAACGAGGTCGGCTCGAAGAACGGGCTCGCCGAGGCCATGCTCGCCCACGAGCTGGGCCGGTTCCTCGCCACCGTCGGCGACGCGTTCGACCGCCACGGCGACGACCTCGTCGAGGCGATCCACGACGCCGTCCGCGACGTGCTGGAGCTGGCCGGGGGCAACCTGCTGGTCCGCGCCATCGCCTCGGCGACGCGCGGCGCGGACACCGAGCTGCTGCCGCTGCTCACCACCCGGGCCGAGACGCTGCTCGCCGACGTCAGGACGATGCTCGCCGCGCGGGTGGCGGCGTACCCGACGGGCCTGGGCGACGAGCAGGTCGGCGTCCTCATCGACCTGATCACGCGCGCCGTGCTCAGCCACGTCGTCCAGCCGACCGGAACCCCCGCGAGCACCGCCGACGGCCTCGCGTGGCTCGCGTCACGCGTGCTGGAGGCGCCCGCGCGGAAACCCCTCCGCTACGGCTGACAGGAGGCTCCTCCATGCTCGACTCGCTCGCGGACCGGCTCGTGGTGCCGGGCTACTCGAAGTGGGGCTACCGGCTCCGCCGCGGGTCGTGGCCCGCCGGCGACCCGAAACCCGGTGCGCTGCGCGCGGGGCTCTCCGTCGTGACCGGCGCGGGTTCCGGGATCGGCAAGGCGACCGCACTGGGCCTGGCGCGGCTGGGCTCGGCGGTGGTCCTGGTGGTGCGCGACCGGGCCAAGGGCGAGGCCGCGCGGGCCGAGATCGTCGCCGCGGTGCCGGACGCGGTGGTGCAGGTCCGGCTCTGCGACCTGTCCAGCCCGGACTCGGTGCGCCGCTTCGCCGGTGAGATGACCGCGGAGTTCGACCGCCTCGACGTGCTGGTGCACAACGCGGGTGTGCTGCCGCGGGAACGCACGGAGACGCCCGAGGGGCACGAGCTGACGTTCGCCACGCACGTGCTCGGCCCGTTGCTGCTGACCGACTTGCTGCGTCCGTTGCTCGCGGCTTCACCCGACGCGCGCGTTGTCCTCGTGTCTTCCGGCGGCATGTACACGCAACGCCTGCGCGCCGACGATCCTGAGTACCGCGAGGGCGAATACCGCGGCGCCACCGCCTACGCGCGCACGAAACGCATGCAGGTCGTGCTCGCGCCGTTGCTGGCCGAGCGGTACGCGTCCGACGGCATCACGGTGCACGGCATGCACCCCGGCTGGGCCGACACACCGGGCGTCGCCGGGTCGCTGCCGGGGTTCCACCGGTTGACGAAGGCGTTCCTGCGCACCGCGGAGGAGGGCGCGGACACGATCGTCTGGCTGGCCGCGACCAGTCCCGCACCGCGGTCGGGACGCTTCTGGCACGACCGGCGGGAACGGCCGGCGCACGCGCTGCCGTCCACGCGCGAGAAACCCGAGGACGTCAAGGCGTTCTGGGCGTACAGCGCGAACGCCGCGGGGCTGGCCTAACCCCGCAGGTAGCGGGTCACCATGTCCACCAGCTCGTTCTCCACCGTCTCGATCGACAGCCCCTGCGGGAACGCCGCCAGCCGGTGCGTGTTGATCTCCACGGTGAACACGACCAGCTCGGCCGCCGCGTCCAGGTCCCGCACGCGCACGTCCGGGTGGCGGGCGAACAGGTCGCGGACCTCGCCCACGCGCTGTTCGCCGTGCCGCAGGACGGTGGCGCGCAGCTCGTCGGAGAGCTGCCCCTCCTCGATCATGATCCGGAGCAGCCGCGGGTCGTCGCGGTGGTTGTCGACGGCGTCGCGGACCAGGGCGCGCACCACCGTCTCCAGGGAGCCGGGGGAGAGGTCGAGGTCGGCGCGGTGCCAGGCGCCGCGGTCGATGTGCCGGATCATCAGCTCGGCCAGGATCGCGTCCTTGTTCGGGAAGTACTGGTACAGCGAGCCGATCGAGACGCGGGCGTGCTCGGCGATGCGGTTCGTGGTGCCGGCGGCGTAGCCGTGCTCGGCGAAAACGTGAGCAGCCGCGGTGAGGATGCGGTCGCGGGTGAGCTCCGCGCGGACCTGGCGGGGCTTGCGACGTGGGTCGACGGGACGGTTCGCTGACGGCATGGCGGCCCTTCCGCGGTGGGGCAAAAGCGAGTACCCAAGACCTGAGCAAAAGCTCATAATAGTGTCATGAGCTGGGAAAACAACACGCTGACCACCGCTGAGCGCGTCGAGGAGGTCGTCGGCAGGCCCGCGTCGATGATCATGCTGAAGCAGCTCGCCGCGCTCGACGCCGGGTGTGTCGAGCTACTGGCGCGCAGCCCGGTCGCGGGCTTCGGCTACCGGGACGCGCGCGGCACGAGCAGGACGACGTTCGTCGGCGGCAAGCCGGGCTTCGCGCGGGTGCGGACGCCGACGCGGATCGCGTTCGAGATGGACGAGGACGCCGAGGGTCCGGCGTCGCTGGTGTTCCTGCTGCCGGGCGTGGGGGAGACGTTGCGGGTCAACGGGGTCGTGCGGCGGCACGCCTTCGAGGTCGGGGAGGTGTACGTCCACTGCGCCCAGGCCGTGCTGCGGTCCGGGCTGTGGCAGCCACCCGCGCCCGCCCCGCCCGCGCCGCCGGTCGCCGGTGACGGGCCGCTCGCCCAGCCGGGGATCGCGGACTTCCTCGCCACCGCACCGTTCCTCGCTCTGTCCACCTGGGACTCCGAGGGCGGCAGCGACACCAGTCCGCGCGGCGACCGGCGGCAGGTCGCGCGGGTCCTCGACGACCGCACGCTCGTGATCGCGGACCGCAAGGGCAACAAGCGCACCGACTCGCTGCACAACCTCGTGCGGGACGACCGGCTCTCGCTGGCCGCGCTCGTGCCCGGCCGCACCGGTGTCCTGCACGTGCGCGGCAGGGCGGTCATCACCGTCGATCCGGCGGTGCTGGAACCGTTGTCGTTGCGCGGAATCCCGCCGCACGCGGCGATCGTGGTGGACGTCGAAGCCGCCGAGCTGACCACCAGCGACGCGGTCGCGCGGTCCCGGCTGTGGACCGCGGCACCCGCCGACGTGCCGGACCTGATGGCGTTGGCGGGGCAGCACCTCGCCGCGAACCTCCCGAAGAAGGGACTCCCCGGACTCCTCGCGAAGGTGGGGAAACGGGTCCCGTCGAGGTGGCTGCGGGCGGTCATGGACGTCGCCTACCGCTCCGGCCTGCGCAAGGAGGGCTACGAGCTCACCACCGCCCCCCGCCTGACCCGCGAGGAGCCGCTGCGGGAGGTGCGCGTGGCCGAGGTGCGCCGCGAGACGCCGAGCGCCGTCACGCTGGTGCTGGAGGACGGCGACCCGTTCGACTTCCGGCCCGGCCAGTTCTTCACGCTGGTGAGCGACGACCTGCGCAGGCCCTACTCCGCGTCGTCGGCGCCGGGGTCGCGGCAGCTCGAGGTGACGGTCAAGCAGGTCGGCCGGTTCTCCGCCCACGTCCACTCGCTCGCGGTGGGCGACCGGGTGTCGGTGCGCGGCCCGTCCGGCTCGTTCCACCTCGAACCCGGAGGCGACGTGGCGATGGTCGCGGCGGGCAGCGGTGTCACGCCGATGATGAGCATGATCCGCACGCTGCTCGCCGGACCGGCGGACCACCGCGTCGCCCTGCTCTACAGCAACCGCAGCGTCGAGGAGACCATCTTCGGGGCCGAGCTCGCGCGCCTGGAGAGGCAGCACCCCGAAAGGCTGTCGGTCACGCACGTGCTGACCTCGCGCGACGGTCGGCTCGACGCCGCCGGGATCCGGCAGTGGGCCCAGGACCTCACCGGAGCGCGCTTCTACCTCTGCGGCCCGGAACCGCTCATGGACGCCGCCCGCCAGGCGCTCGACGAGCTCGGCCTCCGGGAGGACCGCGTCCACACCGAGCGCTACACCACCGCGCCGGTCGCGACGGCGTCCACCACGCCGCAACGGATGCTCGTCGAAAGCGATGGGCACCCCGTGGGCGAGGCGGTCGTCGAACCGGGCCAGACGCTGCTCGACGCCGGGCTCGCGGCCGGACTGCCCCTGCCGTACTCGTGCACGGTCGGCAGCTGCGGCGACTGCGTCGTGAAGCTCCGCGCCGGCGAGGTCACCCAACGGGAACCCGGCGGCCGGGTCCGCACCTGCACCAGCGCGCCGCTGTCGGACGTCACCCTCGGCGTGTGAAGGATGGGAACGCTCTCACCCGGAGAGCGGCTACGTCTCAGGTGGGATCTGCGGGACGGTGGGCCCCGACAACGTTGTCGGGAGGTTCTCGTGGGACGTCGAGCTCGCGCGGTGCTGGTCGTGCTGGTCACCGCCCTGGCCCTGCTCGCACCCGGCGGTCCCGCCCGCGCGGGCACCGTGCCGGACTACCCGGAGTTCCCCTATCCGGCGACGACCTACGCGGAACCGTTCCGCGGCCAGTTCCACTTCAGCTCGCGGTCGGGGTGGATGAACGACCCCAACGGGCTGGTGTTCGCCAACGGCCTCTACCACTTCTTCTACCAGCACAACCCGCACGGCCTGGAGTGGGACACGATGCACTGGGGCCACGCCACGAGCCCCGACCTGGTGCACTGGACGCAGAAGCCGGTCGCGCTCGAACCCGGCGTTCACCCCGGCACGTTGTTCTCCGGCGGCGGCGTCGTCGACAGGACCAACGCCTCGGGGCTCAAGACCGGCCCGCTCGACCCCATCGTCGTCTACTCGAACACCGACGGCGTCAGCATCTTCTACAGCAACGACAACGGGCGCACGTTCCAGGCGTACGACCAGGGGCGCAAGCAGATCGACATCCCGAAGGACAGCCGCGACCCCAACGTCGTGTGGGACGCCGCGCGCCGCCAGTGGGTCATGGTCGTGTGGTCGAACGCCGGCGGCAACGGCGTCGACATCTACACCTCGCCGAACCTCTTGAGGTGGACGTTCGCCAGCCGGTACGCGGCCGACTGGCTGTTCGAGTGCCCCGACCTGTACGCGCTGCCGCTCAACGGCGGTCAGCAGTGGGTGCTCACCTCGGCGACCAGCGAGTACGTCGTCGGCACGTTCGACGGCAGGACCTTCCGCACCGATCGTCCGCAGCCGAAGAAGATGAACCTCGGCACCACCTACGCCGGCGGCTCGTTCTACGCCGCCGAGTCGTTCGACAACACCCCGGACGGCCGAGTGGTCCAGATGGCCTGGCAGGGCGGCAACCGGGGCGGGAGCTGGACCGGCAACGCCACCTTCCCCGTGTCGCTGGGCCTCGTCGACTCGCCGGACGGGCCGAGGGTGACGCGGACACCGGTGGCCGGGCTCGACTCGCTGCGCGCCGACACCCGCACCTGGCGCGACACCACCGTGACCGGCACGAACAACCCGTTCGCCGGAATCCTGGCCGACACCTACGAGATCACCGCGCGGTTCGACCTGCGCGGTGCGACCGCCCAGCAGTTCGGGTTCGCGCTGCACAGCCGATCCGACGGGACCGCCGACCGCACCGTCGTCTACGACCGTGCCGCGCACACGTTGTACGGGCAGCCGTTCCAGGCAGCCGGCGACGAGGTCAGCGTGCGGCTGCTCGTCGACCGCGGCCAGCTGGAGATCTTCGGCGGCGACGGGGTGTTCTCGGTGGCGGACAACGTGAACTTCGACTCCGCCGCCGTCAGCCAGGGCATCCGGCTCTTCGCCGCGGGTGGCCAGGTACGGCTCAAGGAGGCCAGGTTCACCCGGCTCAGCACCAGCTGGGGCACCGCTCAGCCCACTGTGGAGAGCAACCTCGCCGGACCGTGGAGCGCCCCGGCGGGTGCGTGGACCGACGTCGCCGGCGGCAAGCAGGCCCAGACGGCCGGCGACGCGTTCTACCTCAGTGCGACGACCGGTGCGGACGCCGTCTACCAGGGCGACGTGCGCCTCGACACGGCCCAGGCGGCGGGTCTGACGTTCCGCGCGACCCCCGAGGGTGTCGGCTACACCGCGAACATCGACGCCGCCGGGGTCGTGAAGCTCTGGCGGCCCGGCCGCGACATCGCGACGTTCGCCACACCGATCGTGAAGGGCCGCACGTACCACCTGAAGGTGCAGACGACGGGGTCGCGCATCCAGGTCTGGCTCAACCACGGCACTTCCCCCGTCATCGACGCCACGGACACCGCCCACGCGTCCGGCCGGTTCGGCGCGAACGCCTTCCGCGGCACCGCGACCGTGCAGAACCTGAACACCGGGCCCGGAGGCTTCGACTCGTTCCCGTCAGGACCGTGGACCTCCACCGCCGGAACGTGGACGACGACGCCGGAGTCGTTGCGCGCCAACGCCTCCGGCGACGCGTTCTACCTCAGTGACCGCACCGGGGCCGACTTCGTCTACGAGGGCGACCTGGCGGTGCTGAACGGGGTCGCGGCCGGCCTGACGTTCCGGGCGGGCGCGGACGGGGCGGGCTACACCGCGAACATCGACACGAGCGGTGTGGTGAAACTCTGGCGTCCCGGCGCCGATATAGCGACGTACGTCACACCGATCGTGCCGGGGCGGACCTACCACCTGAAGGTGCGGGCGACGGGCTCCCGCATCCAGGTCTGGCTCGATCAAGGCAGCTCAACGGTCATCGACGTCACCGACAGCACCTTCGCGGCCGGAAGATTCGGCCTGAACACCTACTCCGCCACCGCGACGGCGCAACATCTCAGGGTGACTTGACGGCCATTACCCGCCGCCACGCCCTCCCAAACATTGTTCTTGATCCAGTGCGGATGGAACAATGGGGCACATGGTCGCAGTGCAGAGCTGGCTGCGTTCGCCGTGCCCCGCCATCGTCGTCGACGCCGCCGGGGTCGTCCACAGCATGAACGACGCGGCGAAGGAGTTGTTGCCAGCAGACGTCGAACCGAGGTGGCAGCACGGGGAGTCCGTGCTCATCTCGGAGCGCAGCTATGCCGCGCACCGGGTCGACCACGCCAGCGGTGAGGTCACCTGGTGGCTGCTGGACGACACGGACCTGCGGCTGCAGCGGCACCGCGCCGAGCTGCTGACCAGGATGTCGACCGCGCTGATGACGTCGCTCAACCCCGAGCGGTGCATGAGCGTCGTCGCCGAGCTGGCCGCAACGCACCTCGCGGACGAGGTCGTCGTGATCGCGCCCGGCACCACCGAGGGCCATGCCGTCACGCGCTGCGTGAGCGGCGAGAAGCCGGTGCACGAGCTGCTGCGCATCGACGTCGAGGAGGTCGTGGGCCTCAGCGAGGCGCTCAAGGGCTTCCCGCCGGTGCCGTCGCGCTGGATCGACCCGGCCGCCGCGCCGCAGTGGCTCGCCCACGGCGTCACGTCGATCGTCGTCACGCCGCTGCCCGGCCACGGGGTGCCCGCGGGCGCGCTGATCCTGATGCGCCGCGACCAGCAGTTCGCCGAGGACGAGGAGTCGTTCGCGCGGCTGTTCGCCTCCCGCGCCGGTGTCGCGATGTCCGCGGCGTGGCTGTTCACCCAGCAGGCCGCGATCACCGAACGCCTGACCAGGGACCTGCTTCCGCCGATGCTGCGCCGCTACGGCGCCATCGACCTGGCGGGCCGCTACCGCGCCGCCCAGGACACCGAACGGGTCGGCGGCGACTTCTACGACGTGCACGAACGTGAGAACGGCGAGCTGTTCGTCGTGCTCGGCGACGTGTGCGGCAAGGGCCTCGACGCGGCCGTGCAGACCGGCCGGGTGCGCACGACGGTGCACGCCCTGCTGCCCGTGGTCGCCGACCACGACCAGATGCTGCGCTCGCTCAACCAGGCCCTGCTCACGTCCGACCGCACCCGGTTCATCACGGTCGTCGTCGCGACCGTCACGCCCGTGGACGGGGGCCTGCGCGTGCGGCTCACCTCGGGCGGGCACCCGCCGGGCCTGGTCGTGCGGGCGAACGGCGAGGTCGAGGCCGCGAAGACGCGCGGCACGCTGGTCGGCATCCTGCCCGAGATCATCACCACCTCCGACGAGGTCGTGCTCGCCCCCGGCGACTCGGTCCTGCTGCACACCGACGGCATCACCGAGGCCGTCGGCGGGCCGCTGGGCGACGAGGAGTTCGGCGAGGAACGCCTGCTGCGCGCGCTGCGCGAGTGCGGCGGCATGCCCGCCGAGGCGCTGGCCGAGCACGTGCACATGCTGGCCTCGCAGTGGATCGGCGACGGCACGCACGACGACATGGCGGTCGTCGCGATCACGGCGCCGCGCCGGAGGTGAGCCCCGTGCCGGAGACGGTCCTCCAACCGGCCACCGGAGCGGTCCGCACCGAGGCCGGCGCCGCGGACGCCCTGTGGGAGGCGGCGCTCGACGGGGACGAGCGCCGGGCCACCGACGCCGTGCTCCAGGCCGCCGCGGACCTCGGGTACGAGGTCGCGCTGCTCGACGTCATCGGCGCCGTGCAACGCCGCGTCGGCTCGGAATGGGCGGCGAACCGGATCAGCGTCGCCCAGGAGCACGCGATCACGGCGATCAACGACCGCGCCGTGTCGGCGTTGTCGGTGAGCCGCCCCTACGAACCGCCGACGCGCGGCCGCGTGACCGTGGCGTGCGTCGACGGCGAGTGGCACGCGCTGCCCGCCCGCCTGCTGGCCGAGGTGCTGTCGTTGCGCGGGTTCCGCGTCGACTACCTCGGTGCCCAGGTCCCGACCCCGCACCTGATCACCCACCTGCACCGCACGGGCCCGGACGTGGTGGCGCTGTCGAGCTCGATCGCCACGCGGCTGCCCGTCGCGCACGCCACGATGACGGCCTGCCAGGCCGCGGGCGTGCCGGTGATGGTCGGCGGTGCCGCGTTCGGCGAGGGCGGCAAGTACGCGCGCCGCTTCGGCGCCAACGCGTGGGCCGCCGACGCCCGCCAGGCCGCCGACATGCTGGTCGAGTCGCGGCTGCCGGCACCGGGCACGCCGCACCAGCCGATCGACGACCTCCCGCACCTGGTCGACCAGGAGTACACGCTGGTCACGCGCAACACGCCCACCCTGGTGCGCTCGGTGTACCGGGCGCTGGAGGAGCGCGTGCCGGCGATGAAGGCCTACGACGACCAGCAGCGCCTGCACACCGCCGAGGACCTCAAGCACATCGTCGAGTTCCTCGCGACGGCGCTGTACGTGGACGACGACGAGCTGTTCCGGTCGTTCCTCGCCTGGACGGGCGACGTGCTGGTGGCGCGCAGCGTGCCCGCCAGGGTGCTGGGGCCGACGCTCGACCTGCTGTCCGCCGAGCTGCGGGACTTCCCGCGAGCCCAGCGGATGATCGCCGCAGCGCGTTAACCGGGAAGCACGGCGGGCAGTGCCGCCAGCGGCACGTGGTGCTGGCCCGCGTGCACGTCCCGGTCGCGCAGCCCGGCCTGGGGCACCGGCCGGGGGAACGAGATCTTGACGACGTTCAGCGCCGGGATCCGGAAGATCTGCACGTCCCGCGCCCGTACTGCGTACAGCCGGGCGACCACCTCCTCGTTGATGATCTCCGGTGCGGCGGCCAGCGCGTACCCGGCCTCGTCGCGCAGGAAGAGCTCCATCGTCACCCAGAACGGCCCGGCGTTCTTCGACCGGACCTCCAGCGCGAGGTCTGCGAACGTCGGCTCAGCCATGGGTGGGCGCCTTCCGGTGGTCGATGCGGAACATCTCGGTGGGGGAGCGGGTGTCGACGACGTGCTGGAGCACGAACTCGTAGACCGCGCCGCGTTCGGTCTCGGCGGGGGAGGTCGCGAACGCCAGGCTCGGCAGGTACGCCATGTCCGGCGTGGGCAGGTGCAGCATCAGCGGGTTCGCGACCTTGGCCACGGCCGTCGCGAGCTCCTGCGTCGCCGCGCGGACCAGCAGCATCACGCCGACCTCGCGGGGCGGGGCGGTCGACGGGTCGAGGTTCCCCAGCACCGCGTCGTAGCCGTAGCGGCGCAGGTCGTAGGAGTACTGGGTGCCGTCGAGGCCGAGGGTCTGCGTGACCCGGCCGGTGAAGACCTCGACGAAGAACTCCGTCCACGCCTCGATGTTCGCGAGGATGTGCTCGTCGCGGATGGCGGTGAACGACATGGTCTCGTAGCCGGTGATCCGCGCGCCCTCCAGCTTGACCGTGTGCTGGTCGGCCGGGTGGAACCGGGAACCCTCGACGCGGACGCGCCGGTCGTCGAGCGCGGTGTAGGTGGCGTCGGTGACGTCGAGCTCACCCGCGGGCTCGCGCATCCGGAACGGGTTCACCGTCTCGTAGAGCATGTGCGCCGCGACGGAGATCGGCGTGCACGCGGCGTCGGGGTCGAGCGGTTCGATGGTGAAGCCGGTCTGGTCGATCGTGGCGAGCACCCCGCCCGTGCGCGGGTTCGTCGTGCACTGACCGCCGCATTCGACGATCTTCGCCGCGTGCCACGTCGGACCCGCGGGCATGCCGTGCATCAACGGGAACGCCGCCGCGACGGCGGTGTCGGTCGCACGGCCCGCGAGCACGACGTCGGCTCCCGCGCGCAGGGCTTCCTCGATCGGTTCGTGGCCCATCATGCCGACGACGTGCGTGCAACTGTCCACAGTGGCCTCGTCGAGCTCGCCGGCCGGTGGGAGCGGGTGCACGCCGCCCGCGCGCAGGCGTTCGACGACGAACCCCGGGTCCTGCTCGCTGAAGATCGTGGCGACGGCCAGGTCGAGGTCCTCCTCCAGCAGGACCTCGTCGACGATCCCCGCGACCCACTCGACACCCGAGTCGGTGCCGCTGGTGCCGCACGAGCCGACGACCAGCGGGATGCGTGCCCGGGCCGAGGCCCTGAGCAGGATCCGCAGGTCGCGCTTCACGGCCGCGGCGGTCGTCTTGGCCGTGCCCGACCCCAGGTAGTGCGGGCCCGAGTCGGTCGAGCCGGCGTCGACGGAGATGACGTCGGCGCCGAGCTCGAGCCCGCGGTCCACTGTGGACTGCGCGAACCCTGCGCCGAGCATGCCCGTGGGCGTCAGCACGCGGACGGCTTTCATGAGCGGTGTCCCTTCGGAGTTTCCTGCAGCGAGGTGGCGTGGCGGCGGGTGAGGACGGCGACGCGCAGCACCACCGCGACGGCCAGTGCGCAGAGCAGGGCGACGTCGAGGAGCAGGTAGCGCCAGCCGGTGACGTCGATCATCGCGCCGACCAGGCCGGGTCCGGCGAACCCGCCGACCGCCCAGCTGACCGTGTAGAGCGTCGTGTAGACGCCGGTCACGCGGGACGACGGCGCGAGGTTCCACAGCACCACGGCGGCGTTGATCACGAACCCGGCCGCGCCGACGGCCCCGACGCAGAACGCGGCGACGGTGGTGGCGGGAGTCGGCGCGAGCGCGCCGAGGGCGAGCGAGACGCCGAAGACGGACATGCCGATGGTGATCGTGCGGATGCGCCCGATCCGTTCGGCGAGCAGCGCGGCGGGGTAGGCGGCGAGCAGGAACGCGATGCCGCTGGGGAAGGTCAGCGAGCCGGCCTCGCCGCGGGTCAGGCCGAGCGTCTCCATGCCGTACGGCGTGAAGAGGGCGCGGGAGGAGAACCAGGCGCAGGCGAACAGCAGGACCGTGCAGACGACGAGGAGCCTGCTGCGGTCGTGGTCGCGGACGACGTCCCGGAGCACGTCGCGCAGCCTCGTCTCCGGCTCCGCGGCGCCCCGGTCCTCGGTGAGCGCGGCCCGGTAGCCCCGCGACTCGCTGTCGCGCACCCGCCAGACGAGCACCGCGGTGCAGACCAGCATGAGCGCGGACGGGACCGCGAACGACAGCGCCGGGTGGTCGTCCACCAGGAACGCGCTGATCAGTGCGGACACCAGCACGGTGAGCCCGGAGGCGATCTTGACGAACGCGTTGGCCCTGCCACGCCGGTCCGGGGGGATGAAGTCGGGTAGCAGGGCCTGGGCGATCGGCTTGAAGGTGTTGCCCGCCAACGCGTACACGAAGATCACCGCGATCAGCGCCGGCAGCGCGGTCGCCAGCGGGATCAGCGTGAACAGCACCGCCGCGACCGGCATGCCCACCGCGAGATAGGGGATCCGGCGCCCCCACCGGGTCCGCGTGTTGTCCGAGCGGTTCGCGATCCACGGCTGGACGAAGATGCCGAGCAGGTTGTCCATGCCCATGAGCAGGCCGACGACCGCGGTGCTGGCGATGTGCTCGCGCAGCAGCGGCGGCACCTGGGAGTCGTAGAAGTCCCAGGTCGCTTCCTGTGCGAAGACGGCGAGCGCGACGTAGAACGTGATGCGCCGGGTGGTGCGCCGGTCCGCGGGCGCGGCGAGTGTGGACACGGAAGCCTCCGTTGGCTTGTGGGCGCCCTCACACTAAGATGCTATAGCAAAACGGTCAAGCAATAGCTTCGCGCTCTGACGTAGGATCGGTGGTCGTGACGGCCGACGAAGATCCCCGCGAGACGCTGGCCGGACGCGCCTACCGGTCGGTCCAGGACGCGATCACCGCCGGGGAGCTCGCCCCCGGCGAGAAGATCACCGAACGGGGGCTCGCCGAGCGGCTGTCGATGAGCCCGACCCCGGTCCGCGAGGCGATCCGCCGCCTGGAGCAGGACGGCCTGATCAAGCGGATCGGCCCCCGCACGGTCGTGGTGGCCGACATCGGCGCCACCGCCGTCGAGGACCTCGCCGAGGTGGAGATCGCGCTGCGCGGCCTCATCGCCCGGTTCGCCGCCCGCCACGCGACCCCGGCCCAGCTCGACCACCTCGACGCCGTCCTGGACGAGGCGGACGACCTGCTGATCGTCATCCAGCGGCGTGCCGCGGACGACCGTCCCATCGCCAAGCACCTCGACGGCCTGCTCGACGTCATGCAGCGCTTCAACGACGCGGTGGCCGACTGCGCGGGCAACGCCGTCCTGGTCAGGCTGCTCGACCAGACCAGGGTCTTCACCAGGGCGGAGCGCAGGACCAGGACGCTCGAACGCGTCCTCGCGAACCACGAGCGCAACCTGGAGCGCTACACCTCGCACCGCGCCCTCGTGCGGGCCCTGCGGGCGGGTGACGCGGCGACGGCCGAGCAGCTCGCCATCGACGACGTCCAGGCGGGGCTCGACGACCTGCGCCGCGAGCCGCGCCGCGCCGCGGCCGCGGACCTCTGACCACTACCCGCCGAGCGACCCCACGACGGCGCCGTTCTCGTCGAGCACGCGGATGCTCGGCACGTCCCCGGCGTCCACCGAGAGCACGATCCGCGGCCTGCCCGCCGAGTCGTTGAGCGCGAGCACCGAGCCGTCGGCGGTCGACCACACCAGCTCGACCCTGGTCGGCGTGGGCGGGGTCTGCTCGACCGGCAGCGCGGGATCGGGCATCTGCTTGAAGAACAACGCCGTCGCCCCGTGCTGTCCCTGCCACTGCGCGCCGAGCGTGATGGCCTGCGCGTTGACGTAGTCGAGCGAGACGCTCGCCTGCGCCGCCCCGGCCACGACGCCCCCGCGTTCGTTGCCGTTCTCGTCGTTGAAGATCAGGTAGGTGCCGTTCTCCGGACCGCGGCGCTCCTCGGCGGGGATCACCCGGCCGCCGAGGAGCACGGGTGGACGCCGGGTGTCGGCGAGCAGGCGCTGGCGGCCGCGGTGGTCGCGGACCGTGAAGGCGTCGCGGACTTCCTTCCCGCGCGACTCCGCGGTGGCGGGAGGAGAGGAGGCGGCCGCGGCGGTGGCGCCGGCGGCCAAGGCGGCACCGCGGAGTGCGGTGCGTCGGGACAGCGTGGACATGCGCGCCAGTCAACCGGGACCGGCCGCGATGATCACTGGGGTGCACCGGCGTCACCGGGGTGGGGGCAGCCCCACCCCGGCGGTCCGCGGGGACTCAGCCGGTGGCGCGGTCGTCCGCGGCCGCGGTCTGGGTGAGCACGGCGACGGTCTGCTCGAGCCCGCGCTGCACCTCGTCGCCCGACGCTTCCCGCACGCTGTGCAGGCTGACGGTGATGCGCGACCGGCCCGGCGCGACCTCCTCGACCTGGAGCTCGCCGTGGTAGTCGTCGGGGCCCTCGGCACCCCATTCGAGCGTGCGCCGCGCCTCGTCCGGGCGCACCCAGGCCTCGCCCTCGACGTGGTGGCCGTGCACCTCGGCCTCGACGTGCACCTGCTCACCGCCCTCGGGCTCGGCCGCGGTCATCTGCGGGAAGTAGCGCGGCAGGTTCGTCGGGTCGGCCAGGAAGCCGAACAGCGTGTCGGCCGGGATGTCGGCTTCCGCCGTGTGCGTGTAGGTCGCCATGCCGGGGGGAGTACCCGCAAACCCGGTCGCGGACTCAGTCGCAGACTCGCTCGATCAGGTCTTCCCAGCTCGCGGCCAGGTCGCTCACGACCGTGCCGGGGTGCGTCGTGGTCTCCGGCGCCCGCAGGTAGAGCAGCACCGGTCCTTCCAGCGCCGCGACCAGCTGCAACGCCAGCGCACCGCTCCTGGCGGCCTCGGGCACGGCCTCGCTCAGCAGCATCCGCACGTGGAACAGCGACGGGCTGTGTTCGATCGGCGCCGGCTGACCGGGGTCGAGCGCGGCGCGGGCCAGTGCGGTGTGCTCCATCAGGAACTCGAGCCGCGCCCGTCCGAACGCGACCAGCCGCTCGGCCGCCGGCGCGCCGGGGCCGAGCGGCGCGGGCCCGCTGAGCAGCCGTTCCTGGAACCGCCTCTCCTCCTCGTCGAACAACGCGAGGAAGATGCCCGCGCGGGTCCGGAAGCGGCGGAAGACCGTGCCCTTGCCCAGCCCGGCGCGGTCGGCGAGACCGTCCATGGTGACCTTGTCGACGCCGAG
>NZ_DASVFL010000143.1:0-8915 GCF_036380075.1 Lentzea sp.
CGGCCGGCGGGACCGTGACGTCGAACAACGGCGTGTAGCCCGCCGCCAGGTACAAGCCCCGCGCTTCCGGCTGACGCGGCCCGGTGGTCAGGTACAGGCGGCGGTAGCCGAGCCGGGAAGCCTCGGACTCCAGCACCTCCAGCACCCGCCGGGCCAGGCCCTGCCGCCGGAACCCCGAGTGCGTCCAGATCCGCTTGAGCTCCGCGGTCGCGCCGTCGTGCCGCCGGAACGCCCCACCGGCGACGGCGGCGCCCTCCCGCAGCAACACCACCAACCGGCCGTCCGGCGGCGTCAGCGACTCGTCGGGAAACCGGTCCATCCGCTCCCGGGCCGCGGGGCCGTACCTGCTGACGTACTCGTGCAGCAGTTCGGCCATCATCTCCGCGACCTCGGGCGCGTCCGGCCGCGTCCAGTGGACCGCGTTCGTCAGCCGGCGCGGCGGTCCGCCAGCCGCACGACGTTCGGCGAGCCCTCCACCCGGATGCGGCTGCTGGACGCCACCAGGTACCCCACCCCGCGCACGGTCTGGATCACGTCGGCCACGTCGCCGAGCTTCTGCCGCACCCGCCGCACGTGCACGTCGACCGTGCGGGCGCCGCTGTAGTCGTCGTCGATGCCCCACACCGCCGACAGCAGCTCACGGCGCCGGTGCACGCGGTCCGGGTGCTTGCACAGGTGCAGCAGCAGCTCGAACTCCAGCCGGGTGGTCTCGACGACCTCGTCGCGGAGCAGGACCTGCCGGGTGTGCGGCAGGATGCGGACGTCCGCGTCGCCGGGCACGGGTTCGGCGGGCGACTGCACGAGGCCCACGTCCTTCATGGCCGCGAGCAGGCGCACCGCGGTCTCCTCGTTCTCGGTGTCGATGGTGATGCTGAACCGCATGGTCCGTCTCCTCGGTCAGGTCTTCGGCAGGCCCTGGGGGTTGATCTCCGACGTGGGCACCGCCTCGTCGGAGAGTCCCCAGCGCTTCAGCACCTCGGCGTACTTGCCGTTGGCGATCAGCTGGTTCAGGGCTTCGTTGACCGGGCCGACGAGCCCGCTGTCCTTCTTCGTGGTGGCGGCGATCTTGCCCTGGACGGCGGCGCCGCCGGAGAAGTTGCCGATCACCTCGGTCTCGCCGGACGTCGCCGCGTGGTAGGCGGAGGTGGGGTTCGGGCCGAGGTAGGCGTCGATGCGGCCGGACTGGAGCGCGAGGTAGTAGTCGGAGGCCTTCTGGTAGTACTTGATGTCGGTGGCCGGCAGACCGGCGGCGACGTTCTTCGTGCTCCAGTCGACGAGGATCTTCTCCTGGTTCGTGCCGGACGACACGGCGATGACCTTGCCCGCGACGTCCTCGGGCTTCGTCACCTTCCAGCTGCCGCCCTTCTTCGCCTCGAACGCCAGCGTGTCCACGCGGTAGGTGGCGAAGTCGTACTTCTCCTTGCGCGCCTCGGTGACCGTGATGTTGGACAGGCCGAGGTCGTAGGCGCCGCTGTCGAGGCCGACGAACAGGTTCTCCCACGAGGTGACCTCGAGCTTGGGCTTGAGGCCCAGCACGTCGGCGATCAGGGAGGCGATGTCGGTCTCGACGCCGATGACGGTCTTGTCGTCGGTGGCGTAGAAGCGCAGGGGCGGTGACGTGCCGGCGTCGCCGCCGATGCTGAGCTCGCCCTTGGTTCTGAACCGCTCCGGCACCTTCGAGGCGATCTTGTCGTCCTTCGCCGCGGTCACGCGGTTCTGGTCGGGGCCGAGGTTGACGTCCAGGTTGCCGCCACCGCTGGACGTCGGCTCGCTCCCGGCCGTTCCGCAGGCGGCCAGGACGAGGGTGAGGGCGGCGAGAATCGTTTTGCGCACAACGGACTCCTTCTAGAGGACCTTGGACAGGAACGCGCGGGTGCGTTCGTGGACGGGGTGGTCGAGGACGTCGGCCGGCGCCCCTTCTTCGACGATCACGCCCTGGTCGATGAACACGACCCGGTCGGCAACCTCGCGGGCGAAGCCGATCTCGTGCGTGACGACGACCATCGTGGTGCCGGACCGCGCGAGGTCGCGCATCACGTCGAGCACCTCGCCGACGAGCTCGGGGTCCAGCGCCGAGGTCGGCTCGTCGAACAGCACGACCTTCGGCCGCGTGGCCAGTGCCCTGGCGATCGCGACGCGTTGCTGCTGGCCGCCGGAGAGCTGCCGCGGGTAGGAGCCGGCCTTGTCCGCCAGGCCGACCCGGCCGAGGAACTCGCGCGCGGTGGCGAGGTCGGCGGCCTCCGCCACGTTCTCCAGCGCGGTGAGGTGCGGGAACAGGTTGAAGTTCTGGAAGACGAACCCGATGTCCTTGCGCTGCTTGAGGATCTCGCGTTCCTTGAGCTCGTGGAGCTTCCCGCCGCGCCGCCGGTACCCGATCAGCTCGCCGTCGATCGTGATGAACCCGCGGTCGACCTTCTCCAGGTGGTTGATCGTGCGCAGCAGCGTCGACTTGCCCGACCCGGACGGCCCGAGCACCACCACGACCTCGCCGGCGGTGACCTCCAGCGACACCCCGCGCAGCACCTCCAGGGAGCCGAAGCTCTTGTGCACGCCCAAAACCTCGATCATCGGCGGTCTCCTCGCGCGAAGTAGCGCTCGACGTAGTGCTGGCCGACCGAGAGCAGGGTGGTCAGGACGATGTACCAGACGGTGGCGACCATGAGCAGCGCGACGACGCGCGCGTTGCGGCCGTAGATCACCTGCACCTGGTAGAACAGCTCGCCGATCGCCATCACGGACACGACCGACGTGCCCTTGAAGAGGCTGATCACCTCGTTGGCCGCGTTGGGCAGGATCGAGCGCATCGCCTGCGGCAGCACGATCCTGCGGAACTGCCGGAACCGCGGGATGCCCAGCGAGGCCGCCGCCTCCAGCTGCCCGCGGTCGACCGAGATCACGCCGGACCGCACGATCTCCGCGGCGTAGGCGGCCTGGTGCAGCGCGAGCCCGAGCACGGCCGCGCCCATCGGGCTGATCAGCTCCATCGTCTCGAAGCTCACGAACTCCGGGCCGAACGGGATGCCGAGGCTCAGCCGCTGGTAGAGGTAGGAGATGTTGAACCAGAACAGCAGCTGCACGATCAGCGGGATCGACCGGAACGCCCAGATGTAGGTCCAGCCCACGGCCCGCAGGAACGGGCTCTTCGACAGCCGCAGCACCGCCACCACGATGCCGAGCGCGAACCCGAGGACGGTGCCCAGCACGGTCAGCAGGATGGTCGTGCCGACGGCCGTGATGATCGACCGGGCGGTGAAGTAGCGGGCGAACGTCGGCCAGTCCCACGCGGGGTTCGTGACGAGACCGTGGACGAACTGCGCGGCCAGCACCAGCACGAACACGACGCCCACCCAGCGCCACGGGTGCCGGGCCGGGACGACCGGCAGGGACGCGGGGTCTTCGTCCTTTGTGGACACCAGCGTCAGGGTGCCAGGAGATGCCATGGGAGGTCCTTGCTGCGGCTGGGAACGGAGGCGAGCCGAGGAGCGGGTCAGCTCGTGCAGTCGTCGTGGCAGCGGGAGGACGGGATGATCGTGGCGAAGACGGCCATCCTGTCCTCCCTTCCCTGCGCTCTCGAGGAGAGCACTCACTCAACGACGCTCACGTTAGGTACCGGCGAATCAGCTGGGCAAGGACGTCCACGTGGTGAACAACTATCGGAGTCCGAGATGCTCCCTCAACGTCGGACCTGTGTAGTCCTCGCGGAACACGCCGCGTTCCTGCAGCAGCGGCACGACGGTGTCGGCGAACTCGTCCAGGCCGCCGGGCGTCACGTGCGGCACGAGGATGAACCCGTCCGCCGCGTCCTGCTGCACGAGATCGTTGATCTGCGCGGCGACGGTGTCGGCCGAGCCGATGAACGTCTGCCGCGCGCTCACGTCGATCACGAGGTCGCGGATGGAGAGGTTCTTGACCGCGGCCTTCTCCCGCCACTCCTTGACCGTCGCCGCGGGGTCCTTGAACATCCGCACGCTGGCGCGTCCCTTGGCGATGGTGTTCTCGCCGCTGAGCGGTTCCACGTCCGGCAGCGGACCGTCCGGGTCGTAGGCGCTGAGGTCGCGGTTCCACACCTGCTCCAGGAACCGGATGGCGGTCGCGCCGCTGACCTGCTGCCGCCGCACGACCGCGCCCTTCTCCTGGGCGTCCGCGTCGGTGTCGCCGAGGATGAACGTGGCCGCGGGCAGCACGACCAGCTGGTCCGGCGTGCGCCCGTACTTCGCGAGCCGGCCCTTCACGTCGCGGTAGAACTTCTGCCCCGCCTCCAGCGTGCCGTGCCGGGAGAAGATCGCGTCGGCGGTGGCGGCGGCGAACTCACGGCCCTCCTCGGAGTCCCCGGCCTGGAGGATCACCGGACGTCCCTGCGGCGAGCGCGGGACGCCGAACGTGCCGCGGATGTCGAAGTGCCGGTCCCGGTGCTCGAACTCCCCCACGCCGGTGTCGAACAGCTCCCACGCCGTGCGCAGGAACGACTCGGCCCGCGTGTAGCGGTCCCCCTGCTCCAGGAACCCGCCGCGGCGGAAGTTCTCGCCGGTGAACGCGTCCCACGACGTGACGACGTTCCACGCGGCGCGTCCGTCCGACAGGTGGTCGAGCGAGGCGAACTGCCGGGCCACCTCGTAGGGTTCGTTGAACGTGGAGTTGATCGTGCCCGCGAGCCCGAGCCGGTCGGTGACGGCGGCGAGCGCCGCGAGGACGGTGAAGGTGTCGGGCCGGCCGACGACGTCCAGGTCGTAGATCTCGCCGCCCTGCTCGCGCAGCCGCAGTCCCTCGGCGAGGAAGAAGAAGTCGAACTTGGCCCGTTCGGCCGTCCGTGCCAAGTGGACGAACGAGTCGAACTCGATGTGGCTGCCCGCCTGCGGGTCGCTCCACACGGTCGTGTTGTTCACGCCGGGGAAGTGCGCGGCGAGGTGGATCTGCTTCGTCATCTCGCGCTCCTCTAAGCGAACTGGTTGGCAGGGCGGGTGAGGCCGAGGTGGCCGCGCAACGTCGCGTGCTCGTACTCGGTGCGGAACAGCCCGCGCCGCTGGAGCTCCGGCACCAGCGTGCCGGTGACGTGCGCGAGGTCGCCGTGCAGGCGGAACCCGGCGAACCCCTCCTCGTGCCACGCGATCAACCGGTCGACCGGCGTGGTGGCGTCGACGTCCCGGAAGACGAGTCCACCGGCCAGGGGGTCGTCGGAGAACACGACGTCCCCCACCGGTTCGGTCGCCGAGACCGGCGGGTGCCCCTGCGGCGGCCGCGGCGTGATCGACGGCCCGCGGACGGAGAACCAGCGGCCCTCGAAGTCGAGGTAGTGCAGCTTCTCGCGGTCGATGAACCGGCCGGTGGCGACGTCGCGGATCTCGGCGTCGTCCTCCCAGCTGTCCCAGAGTCCGCGCAGCACCGTGACGTAGTCGGCGGCTTCGTCCCACAGGTCGGTGAGGTCGTCCCGCCGCCCGAAGTGCCGGGCCGTCGCGGGCTCCGGCGCGACGGTGAGCTCGACGCCCGCGCGCCCCTTGCTCACGTAGTCGAGCGTCGCGATCGCCTTGGACACGTGGAACGGCTCGGTGTGCGTCACCACCGCCGTGGGCACGAGCCCGATCCGCGAGGTCAGCGGTGCGATCCGGGCCGCCGTGAGCACGGCGTCGAGTCCCGGCCGCCCGTCCAGCGAGTCGTCGAACGTGACGAAGTCGAGCTTGGCGTCCTCGGCCTCCCGCACGAGCCCGGCCCAGTGCTTCGCCCTGAAGACCTCGGTCGCCTGGAGCGCGACAGCCAGGTGCAGTCGTGAGCCCACCGGTCCCCCCTCTCCTCGTTTTCCTCGCATTCTGTGCGGGGTGGAGGGGTCGCCGCTGGGACGGCCACAGGGTGGGAAAACTCGCGGGAACGGGAATATCTCGCGAGTTTGCCTTGACGCGCACGTCAAGGTTTAGCGTTCGGCCCATGAGGATCGGCGAACTGGCCAAGCGGGCCGGCACCACCACCCGCACGCTGCGGTTCTACGAGTCCGAGGGACTGCTGCAGGCGCGGCGCGCGCCCAACGGCTACCGCGAGTACGGCGAGCACGACCTGCGGCTGGTGCGGGAGATCCAGTCGCTGCAGGCGGTCGGGCTCTCGCTCGAGGACACCCGGCCGTTCGTGGCGTGCCTACGGGCCGGGCACGAGTCCGGTGACTCGTGCCCCGACTCGCGGGAGGTCTACCGGCGCAAGCTCGCCGAGGTGGACGCCTGCCTGGACCGGCTCACCACCGTCCGGGAGTTCCTGCTGGCCAGACTCGCCTTCCAAGACCCGTGCCTCGTGGCCGACCCTGAGGAGTTCCAGTGCAGCTGACCGACGCCACCTTCGCCGAGAGCACCCGGACCGGGACCGTGCTCGTCGAGTTCTGGGCGCAGTGGTGCGGACCGTGCCACATGCTCTCGCCCGTGCTCGACGAGATCGACGCCGAACGCGACGACCTGACCGTACTGAAGATCAACGCCGACGAGAACACCGCCACCGCGCGCGACTACCAGGTCATGTCGCTGCCGACCATGCTGCTGTTCCGCGACGGCGTGCCGATCCGGCAGATCGTGGGAGCGCGACCCAAGTCGCGACTGCTGGCGGAGCTGGATGACGCGTTGAGCGCCTGAGCCGCCTAATCTTCAGCGCATGCTCGGTCTTGAACTCGTGGTGGTGCTCGGCGTCTGCATCCTGGCGAGCAGCGTCGTGTCGGGGCGGCTGCGCGTCGCCGCCCCGGTGCTGCTCGTCCTGTGCGGCGCCGTGCTCGGTTTCGTCCCCGCGCTGGAGTCGGTCAGCCTGCCGCCGGAGGCGATGCTGCTGATCTTCCTGCCGGCGCTGCTGTACTGGGAGAGCCTCAACACCTCGTTGCGGGAGATCCGCAGCAACCTGCGCCCGATCGTGCTGCTCAGCACGCTGCTGGTGCTCGCGACCGCCGCGGCGGTGGCGGCCGTCGCGCACGCGCTGGGCCTCGCCTGGGGCCCGGCGTGGGTGCTGGGCGCGGCACTGGCCCCGACCGACGCGACCGCCGTCTCGGCGATCGCGCGAGGCATGCCGCGCCGCACCACCACCATCCTGCGCGCCGAGTCGCTGATCAACGACGGCACCGCGCTGGTGATCTACGCGATCGCCGTCTCGATCACCGTCGGCGAAGCCGAGTTCAGCACCGGCATGGTCGGCCTGCGCCTGCTGCTGTCGTACGCGGGCGGCGCCCTCGCCGGTCTGCTCATCGCCTGGCTGGCGGTACAGGTGCGCAAGCGCCTCGACAACCCGCTGCACGAGACGGTGGTCAGCATCCTGACCCCGTTCGCCGCGTTCCTGCTCGCCGAGACGGTCCACGGCTCCGGCGTGATCGCCGTGGTGGTCTGCGGCCTGGCACTGGCCCGCGTGGGCCCGCGCATCGTGCGCGCCGACACCCGCCAGGTGAGCTACGCGTTCTGGGGCATCGCGACGTTCCTGCTCAACGGTTCCCTGTTCGTCCTCATCGGACTCCAGGCCCACAGCGCCATCCGGACGCTGAGCAGCTCCGAGACCCTGGCGACGTTCGGCGCCATCGGCCTGGTGGCCCTGACGACGGCGGGCACCCGCCTGCTGTGGAGCTACACGACCCCGTACGTCATCCGCGCCCTCGACCGCCGCCCGCAGCAACGCCTGCGCCGCGTCGGCGCCCGGCAACGCCTGGTGACCTCGGCGGCCGGTTTCCGCGGCGCGGTGTCGCTGGCGGCGGCCCTGGCCGTGCCCGAGACCGTGGTGGGCGGCGGCCCGTTCCCGTTCCGCGAGGAGATCATCCTCATCACGTCCGGCGTCGTCGTGCTGACGCTGATCGTGCAGTCGGTCATGCTGCCGTCGATCATCCGCTTCTCGCAGCTGCCCGAGGACGTGACGCTGGAGAAGGAGCTGCAGCTGGCCCAGTCGACGGCGTCGGAGGAGGCCTACGAGGCCCTGCCCGCGATCGCCGACCGGGTGGGCGTCTCCGACGTCGTCTACAAGCGGGTGCTGGCCGAGTACGAGCACCACATGGAGGTCGTGCGGGGCAAGGAGGCGGGCGACGAGGAGGTCGTCCAGTCCGAGGTCGAGTACGCGGCGCTGCGGCTGGAGCTGATCGCGCACAAGCGGGCCACCGTCGTGCGGCTGCGCGACGAGGAGGCGATCGACGACATCGTGCTGCGGACGATCCAGCGGAAGCTGGACGTGGAGGAGGTCCGGTTGTCGCGGCGCGAGGTGGACGAGGACTGAGCTCGGCGGCCGGAGCGGGCCGGGGTCCCGGTCCGCCTGGACCGATCGGTCCACAACACGTAACCTCGCCGCATGCCCCGCCCGCGCCAGTTCGACGAGGACCGCGTGCTCTCGGCCGTGCGGTCGACGTTCTGGGACAAGGGGTACGCGGGCACGTCCCTCGAAGACCTGATGTCGGCCAGCGGTCTCGGCAAGGGCAGCCTGTACGGGGCGTTCGGCGACAAGCAGAGCCTGTTCCTGCGCGTGCTGCGCGAGTACGACGACGCCAACGACCGGATGCTGCGCGGATGGCTGGACGAGGCCGACCGAGGCATCGACGTGGTCCGCGAGTTCGTCATCGGCTCGTTCCGCGACCCGAGCGGCGAGTACGCCCGCCGGGGCTGCCTGCTCGCCAACGCCGCGATGGAGCTCTCCGCGAGCACCGCCGAGGTGGCCGCGGAGGCACGGCGCAGCTACGCCGCGACCTCGGCAGTGCTGGCGGACGCCATCAGACGGGCGCAACGCGAGGGTGACGCCGCGGCCCGCCTCGACCCGGACCTCACCGCCCAGGCGGTGCTGGCCGGACAGCTCGGGCTGGTCGTGCTCGGGCGGATCGGCCAGGACCCCGCGGCGCTGACGCTGATGGCCGAGGCCCTGCTCACCGGGCTTATTCCCGCGAACTGATCATCGTGAGACATCACACCGGTTCTTGACCGGTCGGTCCAGATACG
>NZ_DASVFL010000144.1:0-15154 GCF_036380075.1 Lentzea sp.
GCTTTTCGCCGAGTTGACACCCCTCTTCGCGTGTGGCCCGCTCTGGCGCGGCTCGTGACGGAACCACCCCACCAACGCAACCAGGCAACGCAACAGCAAGCCGCCCAACGCAACAGGCGTGCCATCTACCCGCCCGCGGCGCCGGCCCGGTTCTTGATCAGATTGGCGGGGTCCGGGGCGGAGCCCCGCGCCTGAAACAGAACCAACCCACCCAACAGAACCAACAACAAACTCAGTCCTCGTCGGACTCGTCGTCCTCACGAGGAGCCTTGTAAGGATCGGCCTCCCCAGCGGGAGAAGCCCCCACCGCCAACCGAGCCACCTCGGCGTCGGCGGCCTGGGCCTTGGCCAGCAGCTCGTCCATCTTCCGGGCGGTGTCGGGAACGGTGTCGGTCATGAACGTCAGGGTGGGCGTGAACCGCACCCCGGTCTGAGCTCCGACCATGGACCGCAACACCCCCTTGGCCTTCTCGAGAGCGGCGGCCGCGCCGACGTAGTCGGGCTCGACGTCCAGCCGCTCACCGAGGACGGTGTAGTACACGGTCGCGTCGTGCAGGTCGCCGGTCACCTTCGTGTCGGTGATCGTGACCCTCGCGAGCCGGGGGTCCTTGACCTCGTGCTCCAGAGCGGACGCGACGATCTGCGAGATCCGCTTGGCGAGCTTGCGGGCACGTGCCGTGTCGGCCACGAGCCTCCCCTTCCTAGTCGTCCTCCGGCCCGACGAGTCGCGTCCGGGCGGAGAGCAGTTCCAGTTCGGGACGTCCCGCGACCAGCCTTTCACAGCCGGCCAGGACGTCCCTGACATGCGCCGCGTCGGCGGAGACCGCGGCCACACCGATCAGCGCGCGCCGGTGCAGGTCCTGGTGACCCGCCTCGGACGCGGCGACCTCGAAGCGCTTGCGCAGCTCGGCCACGACGGGCCGCACCACCGAACGCTTCTCCTTCAACGAGTGGACGTCACCGAGCAACACGTCCAGTTCCAGAGCACCCACGTACATGGACGAGATCCTCCAGAAGAAAGGGGTGCGGAGCCACCGGTTAAAGCGGCTCCGCACCCCCGTCGACCGACTAGGCGCGCGGCTTCTCGCGCATCTCGTAGGTCTCGATGACGTCTTCCA
Organism: Lentzea sp.; assembly: GCF_036380075.1. Classification (NCBI taxonomy): domain Bacteria; kingdom Bacillati; phylum Actinomycetota; class Actinomycetes; order Pseudonocardiales; family Pseudonocardiaceae; genus Lentzea; species Lentzea sp. The sequence goes on from NZ_DASVFL010000144.1 coordinate 1,119, forward strand.
GCTTGAGGTCGCTGTAGTTGCCGAGCGTGAGACCACACTCGAAACCTTCGCGGACCTCGGTGGCGTCGTCCTTGAACCGCTTGAGCGAGCTGATCGGGAGGTTCTCCGCGATCACCTTGCCGTCGCGGAGCAGGCGCGCCCTGGCGTTGCGGCGGATCTCGCCCGACAGGACCATGCAACCCGCGATCGTGCCGACCTTGGAGGACTTGAAGACGTCGCGGATCTCGGCGCGGCCGAGCTGGACCTCTTCGTACTCCGGCTTGAGGAGACCCTTGAGGGCCGCCTCGATCTCGTCGATCGCCTGGTAGATGACCGTGTAGTAGCGGACGTCGATGCCCTCGCGGTTCGCGAGCTCGGTCGCCTTGCCCTCGGCCCGGACGTTGAAGCCCAGGACGATGGCGGAGGAGGCCACGGCGAGGTTGATGTCGCCTTCGGTGATGCCACCGACACCGCGGTGGACCACGCGCAGTTCGACGTCGTCGCCGACCTCGATCTTCATGAGCGCGTCCTCGAGGGCCTCGACGGTACCCGAGTTGTCACCCTTGATGATCAAGGTGAGCTGGCTGGTCTCCTTCAGCGCGGCGTCCAGGTCCTCCAGGCTGACGCGCTTGCGCTTCGCGGCGTTCATCGCGTTGCGCGTGCGGGCCTGGCGACGCTCGGCGATCTGGCGGGCCACGCGGTCCTCGTCGACGACGAGGAACGAGTCGCCTGCACGCGGCACCGACGTCAGACCGATCACCTGCACCGGACGCGACGGGGTCGCGACGGTGACGTCGTCGCCGTGCTCGTCGACCATGCGGCGCACGCGACCGTACGCGTCACCCGCGACGATCGAGGAGCCGACGCGGAGCGATCCGCGCTGGACGAGAACGGTGGCGACCGGACCACGACCGCGGTCGAGGTGCGCCTCGATCGCGACACCCTGGGCCTCCATGTCCGGGTTGGCCCGGAGGTCCAGCGAAGCGTCGGCGGTCAACAGGATGGCCTCGAGGAGGCTGTCGATGTTGATGCCCTGCTTGGCCGAGATGTCGACGAACATCGTGTCGCCGCCGTACTCCTCGGCGACGAGGCCGTACTCCGTCAGCTGCTGACGGATCTTGGAGGGGTTCGCACCCTCCTTGTCGATCTTGTTGACCGCGACCACGATCGGCGCCTGAGCGGCCTGCGCGTGGTTGATGGCCTCCACGGTCTGCGGCATCACGCCGTCGTCGGCTGCGACGACGATGACCGCGATGTCGGTCGCGTTCGCACCACGGGCACGCATGGCGGTGAACGCCTCGTGACCCGGGGTGTCGATGAAGGTGATGAGCCGCGGGTTGCCCTCGAGCTCGGTCTGCACCTGGTACGCGCCGATGTGCTGGGTGATGCCACCGGCCTCGCCCTCGTGCACCTTCGCCTTGCGGATGGTGTCGAGGAGTCGGGTCTTACCGTGGTCGACGTGACCCATGACGGTCACGACCGGCGGGCGGACCTGCAGGTCGTCCTCGTCACCGGCGTCCTCGCCGTAGGTGATGTCGAACGTCTCGAGCAGCTCGCGGTCCTCCTCCTCGGGGGACACGACCTGCACGACGTAGTTCATCTCGGTGCCGAGGAGCTCGAGGATCTCGTCGGACACCGACTGCGTCGCCGTGACCATCTCGCCCAGGTGGAAGAGCACCTGCACGAGCGACGCCGGGTTGGCGTTGATCTTGTCGGCGAAGTCGGTCAGCGAGGCACCGCGCGGCAGGCGGATCGTCTCGCCACTGCCCTTGGGCAGGCGGACGCCACCGACCGAAGGCGCCTGCATGTTGTCCATGTACTCCTGGCGCTTCTGCCGCTTGGACTTGCGTCCACGACGCGCCGGACCACCCGGACGACCGAAGGCACCGGCGGTACCGCCGCGACCGGCGCCGCCGCCACCACCGGGACGACCGCGGAAACCGCCGCCACCGGCGGGTGCACCGCCGCCGGCGCCGCCACCGGGGCGGAATCCGCCACCAGCGCCGCCGCCACCACCGGGACGGAAGCCACCGCCACCGCCACCGCCGCCACCGCCGCGGAAGCCACCGCCTCCGCCGCCGCCACCGCGGAAGCCGCCACCGCCGCCGCCCCCACCGGGACGACCGCCGCCACCGCCACCGCCACCGGGACGGCCACCGCCGCCACCAGGGCCGGGACGGTTACCGGCGGGACGGTTGCCCGGCATCATGCCGGGGTTCGGCCGCGGGGGCATGTTGCCCGGGTTCGGGCGAGGACCGCCCTGGCCGGGAGCCGGACGCGGGCCACCCTGACCCGGAGCCGGACGGGGACCGCCCTGGCCACCGGGACCGGGACGGCCGCCACCCTGGGCAGCCGCCGGACGGGGACCGGCCGGACGGGGGTCGCCGGGCTTCGGACCGGTCGGACGGTCGCCGCCGCCCTGCTCCGGACGCGGGCCGGGACGGGGCCCCGGACGCGGCGAGGGGGCGTTGCCGCCACCGACGCCGAACGGGTTGTTGCCCGGACGCGGGGCACGCGGGCCGGCAGGCTTGGGAGACTGCGGGCGCGGCGGCACCACGGACGGGGACTGACCAGCGGACGCGGCCGGGGCCTGCGGCTGCTGGGGCTGCTGCTGCGGAGCCGGGCGCGGGCCCGGACGCGGGCCACCCGGCTTGCCGCCGGGAGCCGGAACGGCCTTCGGAGCGGCCGGTGCCGACGCGGCGGGAGCCGGTGCGGCGGCCGGAGCCGAGGGCTGCGAGGGTGCGGACGCGGCGGGGGCCTGCGCGGCAGGAGCTGCCGGAGCGGGCTTGGGTGCCGGCGGACGCGGGGCTGCGGGCTTCGGGCCGGGGAAGGCCTTCGGGACCGCGGGCCGGTCGGCTGCCGGCTTCGGCTCCGCCGGTGCGGCGGGCGCTGCGGCAGCAGCGGGTGCGGGTGCCTTCGGCTTCGGAGCGGACGGCTTGGGAGCCGGCTTCGAAGACTTGGCTTCGTAGGCGTCACGGAGCCGCCGGGCCACGGGGGCCTCGACGGTGGACGACGCGGACTTCACGTATTCGCCTTGTTCGGCGAGCTTGTTCAGAACTTCCTTGCTCGTAACACCGAGCTCTTTCGCGAGCTCGTGCACGCGGGCCTTGCCTGCCACTGCTCTCCTAAGTCGTGAGGCCGGCGGGCAAGTCCCATCGACCTCGTCTTAACGTCGCGCGTTCATGTCTTCAGCTTCACGGCTGACTCATGACGGGTCGACCTGCTTCCTTGTTTCCTGCTGACCACAGGGCTGTCCCGAGGTCGTGTTCTGCTCCACGTGCTCGCGCAACAAAGCGACGTCGAGCACTCCCTGGACCTTCAAGGCCCGCGAGAACGCCCGTCGCCGCTCGGCGTTGCGGAGACATTCGAGATCGAAATGCAACCAAGCACCCCGACCAGGAAGCCGCCGACGGAGGTCCGGAACCACCGAACCGTCCACCGCGACCACACGCAGCAGCTCAGACGGCAACGTCCGTGTGCGGCACCCGATGCACGTACGAACAGGGCCGATGTGCTGGGAGACCGCTCCCGGCGTTGAACCGTTGATAATTCTATCCCCTGGAGCTCATTCAGCCGAACTGGATGTGACCGCACCGGCGGCCGGCGACTCCGCGTCGCTGCGGATGTCGATGCGCCAGCCGGTCAGACGGGCGGCCAGGCGGGCGTTCTGCCCCTCCTTGCCGATCGCCAGCGACAGCTGGAAGTCGGGCACCACGACACGGGCCGTCTTGGCCCTCTCGTCGAGCACCCGCACGGACACAACCTTGGCTGGTGACAAAGCATTCCCGACGAAAGTGGCGGGGTCGTCCGAGTGGTCGATGATGTCGATCTTCTCGCCACCGAGCTCGTGCATGACGTTGCGCACACGGGCGCCCATCGGGCCGATGCAGGCGCCCTTGGCGTTCACTCCGGCAACCGTTGATTTCACCGCGATCTTCGAACGGTGACCTGCCTCACGTGCCACCGCGGGGATCTCCACGGTGCCGTCCGCGATCTCCGGGACCTCGAGGGCGAACAGCCGCCGGACGAGGTTCGGGTGCGTGCGCGAGAGGGCGATCTGCGGTCCGCGGGCGCCGCGGGACACGCTCACGACGTAGCACTTGATGCGCTCGCCGTGGTTGTACTGCTCGCCCGGCACCTGCTCCGCCGGCGGCAGCACGCCCTCGGTGTCCCCCACCTGGACGACGACCATGCCGCGGGCGTTCGCGCGGGCGTCGCGCTGCACGACGCCGGCGATGATCTCGCCCTCCTTGGCGGCGAACTCGCCGAACGTGCGCTCGTGCTCGGCGTCGCGCAGGCGCTGCAGGATGACCTGGCGCGCCGTGGTCGCGGCGATGCGGCCGAAGCCCTCCGGGGTGTCGTCCCACTCCTCCTGGACGACGCCGTCCGGCCCCAGGTCCTGCGCGAGCACGCGCACGACCCCGGTCTTGCGGTCGATCTCCACGCGCGAGTGCGTCGCGTGCCCTTCGGTGTGCTTGTAGGCGGTCAGCAGCGCTGACTCGATCGCCTCCAGGACCGTCTCGAAGGGGATGTCCTTTTCACGTTCGATCGCCCTCAGGGCGGCGATGTCGACGTTCACCTCGGCTCCTCCTCCGGTGCTCTGCGAGTGAGCCGAGCCAGTTCCTCGACCGGCGGCTGCTTGAACTCGATCTCCATGACCGCGCGTTCGATGTGGCGGTACTCCACGCGCCGCAGCTCGCCCTGGTGCAGCAGCTCGACCCCGGTCTCGTCGCACTCGCCGACCCGGCCGAACCACTCGGCCTGTTCGGGCTGCTTGACCTTCACGAGACGCAGGTGCGCGCGCTTCCAGTGGCGCGGGCGGGTGAGCGGGCGGTCGACACCCGGCGAGGTGACCTCGAGGGTGTACGGCCCGTTGATGATGTGGTCGTGCTCGTCGAGCGCGGCGGACACCACGCGACTCGCCTCGGCGACCTCGTCGAGCCCGATGCCGTCCTCGCCGTCCACGACGACCTTGACCAGACGGCGGCGCCCAGCCTGATTCACGTCGAGCGCGTCGAGGTCGAAGCCGGCGGCCTCGAGAGCTTCCCGCACAACGGGTGCTAGCTGCGCGGAAAGCTCTCCGCGCGGCGGGCTGGACACGTGGTGACTCCTTCAGTTCGAACGCATGGAAACCCCGGCCGACGGTGTTTCGGCGGCCGTGGACGACCAGACTATCTCGTTCGCCGGGCTCCCACCGCGCCCCCACGTCCTCGCGGGGGTGCTGGCAATATGGGGTCGCGTGATCTCCGAAACGGTCAGCCGCCGCCGTGTGCTGCTCGCGGTGGCCGCCGCACCGCTCGCCGTGGCGTGCACCTCAGAGCCCGCTCCGCCGCCGCCTCCCGACCCGCTGTCGGCCCTCGCCGCGCAGGCGCGTGCGGACGCCAAGCTGGCCCAGACGCTGACCACCCCCGCGGCCGCGGAGATCGCGAAGGCCCGTGAGACGCACGCCACCCTGCTGCAGGCGGAGGTGGACCGCGAGCGCCCGCCGTCGTCCTCGACGGTCCCGCCCGCCCCGACCTCCCCGCCCACGCCTCCCGACCCGCTGGCGGCGATGCGGACCGCGCTCGACGACGCCGTGCGCGACGCCTCGGCCCTGGTGGCCTCGCTGCCCTCCTACCGCGCCGGTCTCGTCGGCTCGGTGGCGGCGGGCTGCGCCTCGCTGCGGGAGGTGCTCGCGTGAACACCGACGCCGTCCAGACCGCGCTCGGGACCGAGCACGCGGCGTTGTGGACCTACGGCCTCGTGTCGGCGTTCCTGGGCAGCCAGGCGGCGGCCGTCGCGGAGGGCTCGAACGCGCACCGGGCGCGGCGCGACGTGACCGAGCGGTGGCTGCGGGACCACGGCGCGACGCCGACCCCGCCCGCCGCGGCCTACCTGCCGCCGTCGCCCGTCTCGGACGCGCCGTCGGCGCTGGCGGCGCTGGTCGCCGTGGAGCAGGACACCTGCGCCGCGTGGCGGGGTGTGCTGGAGCGGACCGACGACTCGGCCCTGCGGACGTCGGCGCTGGAGTCGCTGACGGCGGCGGCGGTGCGGGCGACGCGGTGGCGCAGGGTGGCCGGCACGAACCCGGCATCGATCACGATGCCGGGCGTCGCGTCGGGCTAGCTCGTCGGGAAGCTGGACGCGAGCCTGATCGCGTCCGCGGAGACCTTCTTCATCTCCTTGTTGTGCGCGAGGGCGTCGGCGCCCTTGACCGGCGAGTCCGACTCGACGATCACGACCTCCTGGTCGCGCTGCTCGGAGGCGTACCCGCCGTTGGCCAGCGTGGTGAGCGGCGGCACGCTGATGGCCTTGTCCAGGACGAGGTCCTTCACGTTGCCGGTGCCGTCCTTCTGGGTGAGCTCCCGCAGCTGCCGCGCCTCGTCCGCCGTGCGCATCTTGACCACGGACACCGACGAGTACACGACGCGCCCGTCGGGCAGTTTCGCCGTGTAGAACGCACGGGTCAGCTGCAGGCACGGCGTGGATTTCAGGAAGGTCTGCGTCTGGCCACCCGCGTGGGCGGCGCAGTCGCTGTCCTTCACCGGCTCCGGCAGCTGCGCCACGGTGGTGAACTCGAACTCCCCCGCGGTCTTCTGCGGTTGCGAGATCGGCTGGTCCACCGGGTCCGACGGCTGCAACACCCACCACACGAAACCCGACACCACCGCGACGCCGACGAGTGCCAGTGCCTTGCCGACCCACGTGGTCTTGCGCGGGGGTGCGGGAGGCGGCGCGGGCATGGGCTGCCCCTGGCGGTTGTCCATGATCGACTGGAGCTTCTGCAGCTCGTCGGCCGGGTAGAGCGGCGCGGTGTCGGTCGGCCTCGGTGGGAAGCGAGGCAGGTTCTGTGTCACCTCTTCAGGTGACTGACGTGGATCCGACACAAGGACCAACGGTAACGGACGGCAGTCAGGTGAGCGCTTCGAGCACCCGATCAACGTCCTCGATCGTGTTGTACATGTGACATGCGAACCGCGTGCGACCTGCGCGGACCGACGAGACGACGCCCTCCACGGCCGGTGCGGCCACCGAGACGATCGCCGACCCGGTGGGCGGGAGGCCGAGTCTACTGAGGAGGCGGTCGGTCAGCCCGACGCAGTGCGCGCGCACCGCGTCGAGGTCCAAAGAGGCCACCCACGGCAACGCCACGGCCGCGCCGACGTGCGAGATCCACGTCGGCGAGAGGTCGAACCGCCGTGCGTCCGGGCGCAGCAGCAGTTCGGTGCCGTAGTTCTCGCCGGTGCTGTACCAGTTCGCCGCCACGGGCCGCAGGAAGTCCGTCCGGTCGGGACGCACGGCCATCCAGGCGGCGCCTCGCGGCGACATCAGCCACTTGTACGCCACGCCGACGACGAAATCGGCCCACGCCAACGACAACGGCATCCACCCGGCCGCCTGCGACACGTCCAGCAGCACCGGTTTCCCGGACTCCCGCAGCGCTTCGAGGTCCGCGACCGCGCCGTCGGCGGACTGGACGACGCTCACGGCGACGAGGTCGCACTCGTCCACTGTGGACACGATCTCGTGCCCCGCCGCGACGAACGGCAGCGAGACGCTGGTGAACTCGCCGGGTGACACGAAGACCTTCGACCCGGCCGGCAGCGCCTGGGCGACGAGCGAGACGAACTGCGAGACCGTGGCGCCGCACGCGACCGACGTCGCGGGCACCCCGACGAGCTTCCCGAACCCGGCCCTGGACGTCTCGACGGCCTCGGTGAAGGCCGACGACGTGTCCTGGCCGCGCCGCCACCGCACGTGGGCGGCCGCGACCGCGTCGGCGACGTGCCGCGGGGGCACGCCGATGGACGCCGTGTTCAGGTAACCGGGCTCGACGTCGAAGACCGCCCCGAAGGCCTCACGCATGCGCGAGCCGCTTGCCGGGCTTGCGCCTCGCGTAGACCTGCTTCCGCACCTTTGCGACCACGGCCCCATCCTGCCCGACGACGTCCGTGTCGAACCAGATCAGCGCCTTCGCGCCCGTGCCGGTCTGCTCCAGCACCTGCTCGACGTGGGAGTCGGTGAGCCGGAACTCCGCGGTCACGGTGCCGCGGCCGGGCGCGACGAACTCGATCTCGCCGGCCCTGTCCCACACCACGTGCTCGCCCTTGAGCTGGTTGAACAGCAGCAACACCCAGAACGGGTCGGTCATCGCGAACAGCGAGCCGCCGAAGTGGGTGCCGAAGAAGTTGCGGTTCCACGGACGCAGACGCATCCGCACGCGCGCGTACCGGTAGTCCGGCGAGATCTCCTCGACGCGGATGCCGGCGAACAGGAACGGCGGCCACAGGTTCATCCCGAGGCGCAGGCGGCTTGCCCTCATAAAAAACAGTGTTACACAACGTCGGCGGCTTTCTCCCGGCGACGTGGTGTGACGTGTTCGTAAGATCTCCTGTCATGCGCAGCGAGGAGATCCAGGTCCGCACCGGCGCCGAGGAGGTCGTCCACGACCTCACGCGGGAGTGCCAGCGGTTCCTCGAGGACGAGACCGGCGACGGCCTGCTGCACGTGTGGGTGCCGCACGCGACCGCGGGTGTCGCCGTCATCGAGACGGGCGCGGGCAGTGACGACGACCTGCTCACCGCGTTGGAGCGCATCCTGCCGCGCGACGTGCGGTGGCGGCACCGGCACGGCACTCCCGGCCACGGCCGCGACCACGTGCTGCCCGCGCTGGTGCCGCCCTACGCGACGATCCCGGTGCTGGGCGGTGTGCTGACGCTCGGCACCTGGCAGTCGATCTGCCTCGTCGACACCAACGTCGACAACCCGGTCCGCACCGTCCGCCTGAGCTTCCTCGCCGGCTAGGGCCCCGTCCCAGGACGTCGTGGGGGCTGTCAGACCTTCGGGGTACCGTTTGCCCGTGACGTACCCAGGTGGCGGACAGGGCGGCTGGAACGACCAGCAGGGCTGGGGCCAGCAGCAGGGGGACTTCCCCAGCGGGAACTACCAGGGCGGCGGCTACCCGCAGACGGGCGGCTTCCCCCAGCAGGGCCAGTACCCGCAACAGGGTCAGGGTCAGTACCCCCAGGGTCAGTACCCGCAGCAGGGCCAGTACCCGCAGCAGGGCGGCTACAACACCCCGCAGGGCGGCTTCCCGCAGCAGGGCCAGGGCGGTTACGGCGGCCTGGGCGTGTACGGCGGTTTCGACGACGAGCCGCCGAAGAACAGGAAGACCCTGTGGCTGGTGCTCGGCGCCGTCGTGCTGGTGCTGCTCGTCGGCGGTGGTCTGACCTGGTTCCTGCTCTCGGGTTCCCAGGAGGACCCGAACGCGCAGGGCGGCACCACCACCTCGTCGTCGCCGTCCACCACGTCGTCCTCACCGCAGCCCGCTGACGGGTGCACGAAGACCGAGGGCGTGCAGTGCGTGAAGACGTCGCTCGGCTACAACTACGAGGTCCCGAACTCGTGGGACATCGTGGACGCCAGCATCCCGGTGGAGAAGTTCGAGGGCGTCGCGCTGACCGGTGTCACCTCGTACGGCGACTACAACTGCGAGGGCAAGCCGTTCACCAAGGGCACCAACGGCGGCGCGCTGCTGCCGAAGGGTGACATCAACCAGACCGCGACCGACTTCACGAAGGCGATCTCGGCGCAGTACTACTCGTCGGGCGGCACCCCGAAGATCGACGTGACGCAGCCCAAGCCCGTGAAGATCCAGCACACCCAGAAGGACGGCAAGAAGGTCGTCGTCGAGGGCGTGCAGGTCGACGCGACCGTCACGCAGTCCGGCAACAAGTGCCTGGCGAGCAAGGGAATGCTGAAGGTCGTCGTGCTCAACGGCAGCAGCAAGCTGCACGTGCTGGTCGTGAACGGCGACCTGGAGGGCGGCGATGGCGGCACGAACCCGCCGCTGCTCAAGGAGTCGGACCTGCAGAAGATCGTCGACTCGCTGGTGCCGACCACCTGACGCGCCTCTGACACGCGAAAGCCGGGTGGGCCGCGGCCCACCCGGCTTTCGTTTCGCTCCTGTCAGCCGCGCACGACGTTCACGAGGTGCTCGACGACCTCGGCGACCGGCACGTCGGCGCGCTCGCCGGACCTGCGGTCCTTGACCTCGACGACGCCGTCCTTGAGGCCGCGGCCGACCACGAGGATCGTCGGGACGCCGACGAGCTCGGCGTCCGCGAACTTCACGCCGGGGCTCGCCTTGCGGTCGTCCAGCAGCACCTTGAGGCCGGAGCCGCTGAGCTGCTTCGCGAAGTCCTCACCGGCCTGCAGCAGCGCCTCGTCCTTGCCCGCCACGACGACGTGCACGTCCGCGGGCGCGACGTTGCGGGGCCAGATCAGGCCGCGGTCGTCGTGCGACTGCTCGGCGATGGCCGCGACGAGCCGCGAGACTCCGATGCCGTACGAGCCCATCGTGATGCGCACGGGCTTGGAGTCCGGGCCGAGGGCGTCGAGCGAGAACGCGTCCGCGTACTTGCGGCCCAGCTGGAAGATGTGGCCGATCTCGATGCCGCGCGCGGCGACGAGAACGCCCTTGCCGTCCGGCGACGCGTCGCCTTCACGGACCTCGGCGACGTCGATGACGCCGTCGGGCGTGAAGTCGCGGCCCACCACCAGGTCGACGACGTGGTGGTCGGCCTTGTCCGCGCCGGTGACCCACGCGGTGCCCTTGACGACGCGGGGGTCGGCGAGGAAGCGGATGCCGTTCGACTGGATCGCGCCCGGACCGATGTAGCCCTTGACCAGGAACGAGTTCTTGGCGAAGTCGGCCTCGTCGACCATCGCGACCTCGGCGGGCTCCATCGCGGCCTCGAGGCGCTTGAAGTCGACCTCGCGGTCGCCGGGGACGGCCACGGCGAGCAGCTCCCACTCCTTGCCGGGGTGGCGGAGCTTGACCAGGACGTTCTTCAGCGTGTCGGCCGCCGTGAACTTGCGGTCGGTGTTGGCGTTGAGGAAGTCCACCAGCGTCTCGATGGTGGGCGTGCCCGGCGTGTGGTGCACCTGCGCGGCGGGCTTGTCGTCGATCGGCTGCTCGGCGGGCACGGGCGTGGCTACGGCCTCGACGTTCGCCGCGTAGCCGGACTCCGTGCTGCGCACGAAGGTGTCCTCACCCGTCTCGGCGACGGCGAGGAACTCCTCGGACGCCGAGCCGCCCATCGCGCCGGACGTGGCCGACACGACGACGTAGTCGAGGCCGAGGCGGTCGAAGATGCGGATGTAGGCGTCGCGGTGGTCCCGGTAGGACTGGCTCAGGCCCTCGTCGGTGAGGTCGAACGAGTACGAGTCCTTCATCAGGAACTCGCGGCCGCGCAGGATGCCCGCGCGGGGACGCGCCTCGTCGCGGTACTTGGTCTGGATCTGGTAGAGCGTGACCGGGTAGTCCTTGTACGAGCTGTACTCGCCCTTCACGGTGAGCGTGAAGAGCTCCTCGTGCGTGGGGCCGAGCAGGTAGTCGGCGCCCTTGCGGTCCTTGAGCCGGAAGATGTTGGGCCCGTACTCCTCCCACCGGTTGGTCGCCTCGTAGGGCTCCTTGGGCAGCAGGGCGGGGAACTGGATCTCCTGCGCGCCGAACGCGTCCATCTCCTCGCGGACGACGGCCTCGATGTTGCGCAGGACCCGGAGTCCCAGCGGCAGCCAGGAGTACCCGCCCGGCGCGACGCGACGGACGTAGCCGGCGCGCACCAGCAGCTTGTGGCTGGGCACTTCGGCGTCGGCCGGGTCCTCGCGAAGAGTGCGCAGGAACAACGACGACATCCTGGTGATCACGGTGGGTACTCCTCGTTCACGGGCTGTCGGGGCAGCCTACTGGTTGCCCCGGCGGTTGCTTCGCGGCGGCGGCTCGCACCGCCCTTGACCTGCACTTCCGAAAACTGTCAGACCCCCTGGGTAGCGTCTCTCCCATGCCCCTGACCATCGCGATGATCACGATCGACACCGGCGACGCCCGCAAGCTCGCGGAGTTCTGGACGGCCGCCCTCGGCACCACGGTCCAGAACGACTGGGGCGAGTTCATCGTCCTCGCACCGAACGCCGAGGGCGCCCCCGCCGTCGGCATCCAGCAGGTGCCGGACTCGACGCCGGGCAAGAACCGCGTCCACTTCGACGCGCACGTGCCGGACCGCAGGGCCGAGGTCGCGCGGCTGGTCGGCTTAGGTGCCTCCGAGGTCGCGGTGCACAGCGTCCCCGGGCTGGTCTGGTCGGTGGTGGCCGACCCGGACGGCAACGAGTTCTGCGTCGGCCAGGCGGGCGAGGAGCTCTAGTGCCCCGGGCACTGGGCGAGTGACTCGCCCAGTGCCACCTCCAGGTCGTGGAAGTGGCGTTCCGCGCCGAACTCGGTGGACACGCCGTGGCTCAGCCGGATGCGTTGTGCGCCAACGGTTTTCTCGCGGGCTTTCCTGAGTCCGCCGGCCGCCGGCGAGTCGTCGGCCGTTTCGGCCGCGTGGTGGAGCGCGGCCACCGCTGAGGTGTCCGCTGTCGTGAGCGAGCGCCGCACGAGTTCCACGCCGATCGAAGCTACGGGGAGGTGATGGGCCCGACAACCGAATAACGCGTTGCCCGCACCGGCGACCAACGCCATCCTGCCTGCGATGACAACACCGGAGATCGCCCCGCCGCACGAGGACCTGACGTTCCACGGACCGCTGTCCGAGGAGCGGGCGGCCCGCCTCATCCGTTCGCTGGACCTCCCGGACGACGCCCGCGTGTTCGACGCGGGCTGCGGCTGGGCGGAGTTCCTGCTGCGGGTGCTGGAAGCCAACCCCACCGCCACCGGCACGGGCGTGGACCTCGACGCCGCGGCCATCGCGCACGGCCAGGCCAACGCCACCGCACGGGGCCTCGCCGCGCGCGTCACCCTGCACGTGGGCGACGTGGCCCAGTACCGGCCGGACGGCCCGTTCGACGCGGTCGTCGTCAACGGCGCCAGCCAGGTGTGGGGCGGAGACCCGTTGCAGCACACGGCGAACGCCCTGACAGCCGCGCGCGGCCTGCTGCGCCCCGGCGGAAAGCTGTTGCTGGGCGAGGGTTTCTGGGAACGCGAGCCGACCGACGAGCAACTGGCCGCCATGCCGATCCCGCGCAACCAGTACAGCTCGCTGGCCGACCTGGTGGACCTCGCGCACATCCACGGCTACCGCATGCTGGGCGTGGAACAGGCGAACCTCGACGAGTGGGACGTCTTCGAGAACGGCCACGGCCTCGCCTGGGAACGCTGGCTGCGCGCCAACCCGGACTCCCCGCACGCGGACGGGGTCAGGGCGAAGGCAGACACCCACCGCACCTACCGCCTGCACGGCTGGCGCGGCACGCTCGGCCTGGCCTACCTGACGCTCCAGGCACCCTGACCGACGAGCCGGGAGCGCCCGGCCAGGTTCGCCGACAGCCTCGCCTCCGGGTGAGGTGGTCGGCGGCCACGCGGCAGTGGGCACGGCGGGCACCGACGCGCACCGCACAGCGCCTGCCAAAGCCCGCCGTGGCTCCTCGCACGCGCACGACAGACGCCCCACAGCCACGCCGTGGCGGCTCGCAACCCGTACCGCGCGCGGTACGGGGCACCCGCGCGGTAGGCGCTTCTCAACCCACAACGACAGCAGTTGGTACCTCGCCACCGCAGGGCCTCGCACCCACACGGCAGGCACCTCGGCAACCACACAGCGGCGGCCCACAACCCGTACCGCGGCCCAGGGCACCCGCACGGCAGGCGCTTCTCAACCCGCACCGTGTCGGCCTGCAACTCACACCGTGGCGCCTCGCGCTCGCACAGCAGGCGGCTCGCAACCCGCACTGAAAGGCCCCGCGCCCCCACGGCAAGCCCTTCACTCACTGCAGCGCCACGCAACCCACCTCCGCGCCTCGCGACCCACCTCGGTCACCCCACCTCGTGGCACCTCGCGCACACGGCAGGCGCCTCACAATCCGACCCGCCCTGCGGCGCCTCCCCCGCACAGTGCCGCCTGCGACCGCACCGCGAAGCGGCGCCCTCCTCAGCGCCTCACCTCCGCAGCCCGTGCGCTCCCCCACCGGCGCACACCCCGAACACGGCGAAGGCCGCCTCCCCCGGAAGTGCGGGGAGGCGGCCTTCGACCGTCTGTCGGTGTTGCTCGTCAGTGCTGCGGCGCGCGGCGCGGATGTCC
>NZ_DASVFL010000145.1:0-39106 GCF_036380075.1 Lentzea sp.
GAGGGCCACCGCCGCCGTCACCATCTCCGCCACCGGTTCTCCGCGCAGCACGCCGACCACGACGCTGAACGCGGCCAGTCCCAGGATCACGACCGTCAGCACCTGGCTGAAGTGCGCGAGCTTGCGGGTCAGCGGTGTCTGCACGGACGTGGTCGTGTTCACGAGCCGGTGCACGCGGCCGATCTCGGTCTCCGCGCCGGTGGCCACCACGATCCCCCGGCCGCTGCCGGAGGTCACCAGTGTTCCGGAGAAGGCCATGTTCGCCCGATTCGCCAGCGCCGTGTCCGGTGGCAGCACGAGCGGGTTCTTGGCGGACGGCGCGGACTCACCGGTCAACGCCGACTCGTCGACCCTCAGCTCACGCGCCCCGACCAGGCGCACGTCCGCCCCCACCTGGTCACCGGCGTCGAGCAGGACGACGTCGCCGGGCACCAGCTCCGCCGACGGCACACGCACCGGCACGCCGTCACGCACCACCGTCACCTCGGTGCGCACCATCGCCACCAGTGCGTCCAGTGCCTTCTCGGCACGCGCCTCCTGGACGAAGCCGATGATCGCGTTGACCACGACGACGCCGAACACCACGGAGGCGTCCACGACCTCGCCGAGGACCGCGGTGATCGACGCGGCCGCCAGCAGGACGTAGATCAGCGGGTGGTGCAGCTGCAGGACCAGCCGCACCACCCAGCTCTGCCCGCGCCGCTGTGGCAGCTCGTTCGGCCCGAGGTCGGCGATCCGCCGCCGCCACTGCGCCGTGGTCAGGCCGGTGTCCTGGTCGGTCTCCGCGAGCACGACGACCTCGGGTACCGGCAGGCCGTGATGGGCGACGTCCTCCCGTTCAGCCGTGGTGACCGGCATGCTCGGCTCGCAGGTGGGGATCGTCGTGGCTGATCGCCTCGAGCACGTCTCGCGTCGTGGCCATGCCGAGCACCTGCCCGTCCCGGAGGATCGGCACGCAGGAGACCTCGTAGAAGCTCATGGCGGTGAAGAGCGTCTCGGCGTCCATCTCCGCGCCGGCGGTCAGTTTCGGCGGGGTCATCACCTGTTCGACGTGGAGCGGAGGCACGGCGTCCGCACCGCCCGCACAGCCGGGCTTCGTGACGATGCCCAGGAACACGCCCTGGTCGACGACGGGCAGCACCGCGAGGCCGTAGTCGTCCATCAAGCCTTCAGCGTGCCGGGCGAAGTCACGCGGTCCCACGGTCACGAGCGGTCTGGTCACCACGTTCCCGGCCCTCACGACGTCACCTCGGCGAGCTCGCGGTCCGCGACGGGGATGACGACGACCGGGGCGTGGGCGTGCCGCACGCAGTGCAGGCTGGTCGAGCCCAGCACGAACTGCCGGATCGGGTGGCCGGTGCGCGAGGCCACGACCAGCATCGCCGCGCCTTCCGACGCCGCCTCCAGCACCTCGGCGGCATAGCCCCGCCGGCTGTGCCGGATGATCTCGGGCAGCTCGGTGCGCCCAGCCGAGACGATCCGCAGTGCCTCGTCGAGCAGCGCTTCCGACTCCTTCCCGGCCTGCGCCGCGGTGACCTCCCGCCAGTCCGCCAGTGGCTCGTAGTTCCACGCGTTGACGACGTTCAGCGGGCAGCCGCGCACGACCGCCTCGTCCATCGCCCACCTCAGCGCGCGTTCCGATGCCCGTGTCCCGTCGACACCCACGACGATCGGGGCCGAAGTCGTGCTCATGTCGTCCTCCTCTTGTCAGTGCTTCAGCTGCCGCAGGAACGGGTCCGTCCGCCGGATCTCGGCCACACGCACCCTCGCGTCCACGACCAGGCAGCCCGTGCCGGTCACGACGAGCGGGTTGATGTCGAGCTCCGCGACCTCGGGCAGAGCGGCGGCGAGCTCGGCGACGCGCATCAGCACGTCGCGCACCGCCTCCGCGTCCACGTCCGCGAGAACGCGGCCGGCTGCGCGGAACCCGTGCACGAGATCGTCGGCGTCCGCTGTGGACAGTGGTGCGAGGGCGGCGGCGCGGTCGTCCACCAGGTCGGTGTCCACGCCACCGAGGCCGGTGACGACGAGCGGCCCGAACTTCGGGTCCGTCACGACACCGACCAGCAGCTCCCGGCCTCCACCTGCCATCGGCTGCACGAACACGCCGCGCAACCGGTCGCCGAACCGTTCCTGGAACCCGCGGAACGCCTCCGCCACGGCGCCTTCGCCGAGACCGAGTTCCACGCCACCGCCTTTGCTCTTGTGCAGCAGGTCGTCCGCCAAGGCCTTGAGGGCGACCGGTGTGCCGAAGGTCCGCTGGGCGGCGACGGCGTGCTCTGCGGTGGTGGCGAGCGTTCCGCCGAGGACGGGCAGGCCGAACGCCTTCAGCAGCCGCACCACCTCGTCCGGCGGGAGCCAGCCCTCGCTGTTCCTGGCGACCACACCCTGCGCGGTCTCCAGGTCGATCCCGCCGAGATCGGTGAAGTCCCTCGGCCGGTCGAGCCATTCGGCGCGTTCGACGAGCCGGGCCAGCGCCGCCGCGGCACGGGCCGGCTCGGCGAAGCACGGCACGTCGCCCGGGAGGCACTCGGTCTGGCCGGTGCGCACCGCGAGCACCGGTTTGCCGTGGACGCGGTGCACTCCCCCGGTCGGATCGCCGAGCGCGGTCGGCACGGTCACGGTGATGATCGCGCCCACGGCCGGGTCCGCGGCGACGATGTCCAGGCAGGTGGTGAACTCGGCCTCGTCGACCACCGCTGTCGTGTCGACCGGGTTGTGCGTGCTCGCCGCGGCGGGCAGCAGTTTCCGCAGCTCCTTCATCGTCGTCTCCGACAGCTCGGCCATTCGCAGGCCCTCGTGCACGCAGGCGTCGGCGGCCAGCACGCCGAGACCGCCCGCGTTGCTCAGCACGGCCACCGACCGGCCACCGGGAACCGGTTGCCAGCTCAGCGCCATCACCGCGTCGACCAGCTCGGGAACGCTGTCGACGGCGATCACGCCTGCCTGCCGGAACAGGGCGTCGCGGGTGACCGACGGCGTCGCGGTCGCCGCTGTGTGCGAGGCGGCGGCGCGTTGCCCCGCCTCGCTCGTGGCCGATCGGATGGCGAGGACGGGTTTGTGGCCGGCGACCTCACGTGCCAGGCGGGCGAACTTGCGCGGGTTGCCGAAGGACTCCAGGTACAGGGCGACGATCCGGGTCTCCGCGTCCTGCCCCCACCACATCAGCAGGTCGTTGCTGCTGATGTCGAGCTTGTCCCCGGTCGACACGAGTCCCGACAGGCCCAGGCCGAGGCGTGCCAGCTCCTCCTGGACCGCGATGGCGATCCCGCCGGACTGGGTGACCAGGCCGACGTGACCCGCGAGCGTGCCGTTCGCGGAGAACGTGGCGTTCATCCGCACGGCAGGCGCGCTCGTGGCGACGCCCAGGCAGTTCGGGCCGACCAACCGCATGCCGTGAGCGCGGACCGGTTCGAGCAGCTCCTCGGCATCCACACCGGAGGAGATGACGACCAGCGCCCGCACTCCGCGACGACCGCATTCGTCGGCGATGCCGGGCACCGCCTTCGCCGGCACGCAGACCACGGCGAGCTCCGGTGCCTCGGGCAGTTCGGTCACCGAGGCGTAGCAGTCCACTCCCGCGACCGACTCGGTGTGCGGGTTGACCGCGTACAGGTCGCCGGTGAACGAACCCTCGACCAGGTTGCGCAGCACGGCATGTCCCACCGAGCCGGGGGAACGACCGGCGCCGACCACCGCGATCGAGCCGGGCCGCAGCACGTGGGCCAGACTCGCGACCTCCCCGACCCGCTCGCGCTCGGCCACCGCGTCGAGGTAGCGCTCGCAGGGCTGCAGTCCGAGGTCGACGTGCACGACGTCGCCGTCGGACACGACCGTCCACACCAACCCCATGTCGGTGAACACCCGCAGCATCCGGAAGTTGATGGTGAGCACCTCGGCCGTGAAGCGGCGCAGACCGCGGCCGCGAGCGAGCGACACGAGGTGTTCCAGCAGCAGCGTGCCGACACCGTGGGCCTGTTCGGCGTGGGACACGACCAGCGCCACCTCTGCGATGTCGGACGCACCGGTGACCACGTAGCTGGCCGCGCCGAGCAGTTCGTCACCGCGCAACGCTCCGACCACCACGTGGCCGGGTTCGTCCGGCGACACCATGCGCTGCACGAAGTCCTCGAGCTGCCGCGGAGACGTGCTGAAGAAGCGCAGGTACCGGTCCTCGGTCGGGAGTGACCGGTGCAGGTCGAGCAGCGCCGTCACGTCGCCCGGTCCGAGCTCGCGCACCGTCACGACGGTGCCGTCGGTGAGGAGTGCCCGCACCGGCACCACTTGCAGTTCCATGTCCGTCCTCTTTCAGCGGGGCTCGGCGAGCACGAAGTAGCCTTCTTCTTCCTGCGCGAAGTGCAGGCGCAGCACGGCATCCAGGCCGTAGAGCGTGGCGCGCAGGTCGTCGACCTGGTCCGCGGACATGCCGCCGGACTCGCTGAGGTGCCTGCCGAGCCGCCGCGCCAGCCGTTCGATCTCGGCGTGGCCCCGGCTCATCGTCACCGTGGCCTCCTGGTCGCCGAACTCCGCGGCCAGCGCCGGGTAGAGCTCGTGTTCCTCGGCTCGTTCATGGGGCAGCAACCGGTCGGTGAGGAGCCGATGCGCCCGGTGCACGGCCTCGTCCGCTTCCACGCTCATGCCCGTGCGCAAACTGTCGGCCGCTTCCCGGACCGCGTCTCGTGCTTCCCGCAGCCCGGCGTGTTCCGCGTCGAACCGCGCCAGCAACCTGGTCGTGGCGGAGCGCAACTTCGCGCGCCGCGGCGGGAGAAGCGCTCGCAGGGAGTACAGGATCACGGCCGAGTCGATCGCCTCCTGGACCAGCGCACCGCCGACGGCGGGAAGCAGGCCGAACGCGGCGAACCCCATCGCCACCAGTGCGAGTCCCATGCCGGAGGCCGCGCTCTGTGTGGCGATGCGTCTGGCGCGGGCAGCGATGTCCACGCCGTCGGCCAGCCGGTCGATGCGGTCGTCCAGGATGATCGCGTCGGCGGCCTGCGCGGCCGCGGCACTCCCCTTGTTGCCCAGCGCCACGCCCACGTCGGCGGCGGCCAGTGCCGGCGCGTCGTTGATGCCGTCGCCGACCATGACGGTCACACCACCGGCGCGTTCCTCGCGAACGCGCGCGACCTTGTCCTCGGGAGCACACCGCGCGACCACGTCGTCCAGCCCCAGCAGGAGCGCGACGTCCTGGGCGACGGCCAGCCGGTCGCCGGTCAGCATCACCACCCGGCGCAGCCCCGCCGAACGCAGGCGCCGCACCGTCCTCGCCGCTTCCCTGCGCACCGGGTCCCGCAGCAGCACCGCGCCGACGAACCTCCCGTCGGCTTTCACCCACACCGGGGTGGACGCGTCCAGCAAGGCCCTGCCCGCGACCGCGTGCTCCCAGTCCTCGGCCAGTGCCCCGTCGTGGTCGCCGACGAACACCTCGGAAGACCCGACGCGCCCGTGGACGCCGTGTCCAGGCCGCTCACGCACGTCCTGCGCAGGTTCGAACGGCACACCGGCCGTCCTCGCCGCCTCCACCACGGCCGAGGCCAGCGCGTGCGCGGACAACTGCTCCACGGCGGCCGCGGTCGCCAGCACCCGGTGCGTCGTCCAGCCGGGTGCCGGCACGACGTCGACCACGACCGGTCTTCCCATCGTCACCGTGCCGGTCTTGTCGAGCACCGCGATCCGCGCGCTGCCCAGCGCCTCCAAAGCCCGGCCGTCACGCAGGACGACACCGTTGCGCGAGGAGCGCGACATGCCGGCCGTGATCGCCACCGGTACCGCGAGGAGCAGTGGGCACGGGGTGGCGGTCACCAGCACGGCGACCGCCCGGTCCCACTCGCCTGTCATCAGCACGGCCAGTCCCGCGACCGCGACGGCCACGGGCAGGAACACCGCGGCGATGCGGTCGGCGATGCGCACGATCGGCGCGCTGGTGGCGGCCGCTTCCTCGGCGAGCCGCACGACGCCGGCGTAGGTGCTGTCCCGCGCCGTCGCGGTGGCCCGCAGGTCGACCGCGACCCCCACGGCGACCACGCCGCTGCGCACCCGTTCACCGCGAAGGCGTGCCGCCGGTTCCGGCTCTCCCGTGAGCGCCGACTCGTCGAACGTCGCGTCCGCGAGCAGCACGGCGTCCACGGGAACGACCTCACCAGCACGTACGACGACGACGTCACCGGGTTCGACCGCGTCGACCTCGACCTGGCGCAGGTCGCCGCCCTCACGCACCTGCGCGTGCCGCGGTGCGCGCTCCAGCAGCGCGCTCAGGTCCCGGTGGGCCCGCCGTCGCGCGTACTCGTCCAGGGCGTGCCCGGTACCGATCATGACCGCGACGACCGCGCCCGCGAGGTACTCCCCGACCGCGAGCGTTCCCACCAGGGCGAGCACCGCCAGCACGTCCGCGCCGAACCGCCTCGCGCGCAGGTCGTCGATCACCCACCAGACCGCGGGGAGGATGGCGAGGACCGTCGCGGCGGCCCACCAGATCCGCGCACTCGACGGGTCCCGCAGCCACACCACTCCTCCCGCCGTGGTGACGAGCACCACGGCGGCCAGGAACAGATGGGCGGTACGGGTGTTCACAGCAGCGGTCCCGGAGTCAGGGGCGCGGCGACCGAGGTCGCCGGGTGCTCCTGCTCGACCTTCGGCTCGCGGATCACCACCACGGGGCAGAACGCGTGGTGCACGCAGTAGGAGCTGACCGAGCCGAGGACCACCTCGGCGATGGGGCCGGCACCCCGGCTGCCCACGACGAGCAGCTCGGCGTGCTCGGACGCCTCCGCCAGAACCGCCCTGGGGTCGCCCTCGACGAGAACGGGGCGGATCTCGACGCCCTCGAACCCCTGCACGGCCTGGTCGAGCTCGGCCTGCCGGGCGGCTCGCACGTTCTCCGGCGACATCCGCAGGCCGATCTCGGCGGGCAACGTCCCGATGACGATGCCGTTGTCCGGGCGCCACGCGGACACCGCGTCGACCCGGCACCCGCGCCGCCGTGCGTCGTCCACCGCCCAGCGGAGGGCCTTGCGAGCGGCGGGTGATCCGTCCACACCGACCACCACGGGCCGGGATTCCTTCTCGCTCATGCACTCCAGCCTCGCGGGCCGGGAGACGGGCGGTGAGTGGCCGGGGTCCCGCGGGGTCCGGGACCTTCGTCCTACCAGGCCATGCCCAACGCCACCGCCGCCACAGCCGGTGTGAGCCAGGCACCCAGGCGCAGCGCGAACCGCGGCCCGCCGGTGGCAGTGGCGAGAACGAGCTTCACGACGGTGTTCGTCGCCAGCGCGGCACCGCACGCCACCACTGCCGTGTGCACGGGAATCGACTGCGGGGCGAGAGAAGCAGCCGCGATGGCGGCGGCGTGGGCATCCGCGAGACCACCCAGGGCACCGGCGGCGACCACTCCCCCACCACCCAGCCAGTCGGCTGCCGCACGGGTCACGACGAGGAACAACACCAAGATCGCGGCCAGGCTCACCGCCGCCTTGATCGACATGGGTCTGTTCGTCGCGGCCTCGTCGTCCTCCGCCGGTCTCGTCCGCCACACGAGCCAGGTGACCTCCACGAGCAGGACGGCGGCACCGGCACCGGCCGCGGGCAGCAGCCGCAGCGCGACCGGCGGGCTCGCCACCGCCGTCACCGCGACCATCTGGACGAGCGTGGCGACGTTCACGGCCACTGCGCCCGGAAACGCCGCTGCGCCGGCGGCCCGGTACTTCCGGCCCATCACCGCGGTGGTTGCCGACCCCGACACGAACCCGCCCGCGAACCCCGTCACGAGCAGTCCCCAGCGCTGACCGAAAGCCCGCGCGGCGACGTACCCGGCCCAGCCGATCACCGTGACGGCCACGACCAGCCACCACACCCGCGCCGGATTCAGGACACCGTACGGGCCCAGGGGCCGGTTCGGCAGCAGCGGCAGCACCACGAACGCGACGACGAAGAGGATCATCGCGTCGCGCACGTCCCGGTCGCTCACCACGTTGCGGGCGAAGCGGTGCAACGGGCGTTTCGCGGCCAGCAGCACTGCGACCACCACCCCGGCGGGCACCGCGAGTTCGGGCCGTTGCCAGGCGAGCGCACCCAGCAGGAACGCGGTCAACGCCGCGATCTCGGTGGTCGCTCCGGGCTCGGAGGTGCGCAGGTACCAGGCGATCACCAGCGCCGCCACCGCGGCGAGCGCGACACCCAGCGCGACCGGCCCCAGCGCCGCACCCACCGCACCGGCCAGCGCGATCAGCGGGAACGTCCGCGAGCCCGCTGGTCTGGTGGAGTCGCGCGCGTTGTCGTGCTCGCGCTCCACCCCCAGCAACAGCCCGATCGCGAGCGCCGTCGCGAGGTGGACGAGCGCGGCGGTGAGCTCCACCGCTCAGCCCGCGCGCAGCCGTGCCGCCTCGTCCTCCGCCGTGACGACGTGCGCGTCCGGTCCGGGGAACACCAGCGCCTCGTGCCCGTCGTCGAGCCATCGCACCAGGTAGGGCGGCATCCCGTCCTCGTGGCGCACCTCGACGATCAACCCGCGTCGGCCGCCGTGGTCGACCACCAGCCAGTCACCCGTCGTCGCTTTCACCGTCACACCTCCCGCTCGAAGTCCCCGACCGAGCGTTCGCCGTCACAGCGCGCCGGAGCAGTGCGGATGGGCTCAGCGGCTTCGTGACGTTCGTCCCTGCCCGCTGCTTCCCGCGGCGGCGACGCTCGTGGTGAGCGATGGGAGAAGGCGATGAGGACACCCGTGATCCTGGTGGGCGTGGACGGGTCCACCGAGTCGAACGCCGCGCTGCGGTGGGCGTTGCAGGAGTCCGCGCGCTTCGGTGCGCGAGTCGAGGCGATGCTGGCCTACCACCGGGAACCCGTGTTCGTACCGGCTACGTCGATGGGCCTGCACCCCTACGGCGAACGGCCGCAGCGGCACCCGGCGCAGGAGCTGCACGACGCCGTCGAGCAGGCCCGTGCCACCGTGCCCGGAGCACCGGACGTCGCCGAGACCGTGGTCGTCGGCGACGCGGCCGGTCATCTTGCGGAAGCGTCCAAGCACGCGGCACTGCTCGTGATCGGTACGCACGGCCGGGGCGCGCTGACGCAGGCGCTGCTGGGCGGGGTGGCCGCGAAGTGCCTCAAGCACGCAGAATGCCCGGTCGTCGTCATCCCGCCGCGCGCCATGCGGTGATAGCGCAACCAACGTTCATCGTGCGAGCCGTGGCTCCCCTGCGGAAGGAGCCACGGCTCGCACCGGACCGGCGGCCTCAGGCAGGCCGCACGATCGCCAGCGGGCACGGCGAGTGGTAGACCATCGCCTGACTCGTCGAACCGAGCAGCATGCCGGCGAACCCGCCGTGCCCGTGGCTGCCCACGACCACGAGCTGCGCCTCGGCGCCGTACCGCATCAGTGCGCGGACCGGCCGGTCCCGCAGCACCACCCGGTGCACCGCCACGTCCGGGTACTTCTCCTGCCACCCGGCCAGCCGCTGCGCCAGCAGTCGTTGTTCCTCCGCCTCGACCTGGCCCCAGTTCACGGTGAACCGCGACGCGCTGTACGCGCTCTCCACCATGAAGTCCTGCCAGCACAGGATCGCGGTGAGCGGCGCCTGCCGCATCGCCGCTGCCTCGAAGGCGAACGCCAGCGCGGCCTCGCTCGTCGGCGAACCGTCCACTCCGACCACGACCGGGCCGCCGGGCACCTCGGTGCCCCGGACCACCACCAGAGGGCACTTCCCGTGTGAGGCGAGGGCGAGCGCGGTGGAGCCGATCATCAGGCCGGTCACGTTTCCGAGCCCCTGCGAGCCGAGCACCATCAGCCGCGCCTCCCGCGACTCCTCGATCAGCAGGTGGTTCGCCGAGTCGCAGACGACTTCGGTGGTCAGCTCGATGTCGGGCGCCACGGCCCGCGCGGCCGCGACCGCCTCGGTGAGCCAGCCGTGTGCCTGGTCCTCGATCGCCTGCCGCAGCTCCAGTCCGGTCATGACGATCTCCGGGTAGCCTCTGACCGGCAGGGCGTATCCGTGCACCAGGCGCAACGGGGCGTGGTGGCGGGCGCAGTCGTCGGCGGCCCATCTCACCGCGGCGAGTGCGGACGACGAGCCGTCGACGCCGACCACGACCGGGGCCGAGGGTCCTTTCATCGTTGTCCTCCTGTCAGGACGCGGACTCGGAGCACACCGTGCACCGAGCCGGCGAGGGCGTTGAGCACGCGTTCGGTTTCCTCGTCCGCGTTCTGGCCGCCGATCACGGCTTCACCGTCCTCGACGACGACCGTCCACTTGCGACCGCCGCCGTACAGGTCGAGCACGCGCTGGACCTCTGCCGACACGGTCGTGTCCGTCCTCGCGACGGCTCGCACCAGGTCGCGGCGCGTGACGACGCCGAGAACCTCCGAGCCGTCCACGATCGGGACGCACCGCACGCGGTCGTCGAGCATGGTGCGGGCGAGGACCTCCGCCGTCGCCTCGGCGTCCATCGCGAACGCGGGCGTGGTCATCACGTCGCCCACCGTGCTGCCGCGGGTCTCGTCCACGTAGCCGTTGCGCAGCAGGTCGGCCTCGGTGACGATGCCGACGAGCCTCTTGTCCTCGTCGACCACCGGCAAAGCGGTGAAGCCGTGCGACACGAGCAACGCCGCGGCGCCGCGCACGGGCACCTCCGGGGTCACCGTGATGGCCGGACTGGTCATGATGTCGCGAGCACGCATGGCGCTCCTCCCTTCTCCGCTTTCGACGCTAGGAGTGCGCCGCACCGGAAGACGCTGCCGTTGGTCCCGCACCATCCGGGTCCTTGGCACCGACGACCAGCACGGCCTGCGGGAAGCCCGCGAGACCGTGGCGCTCCACCAGTCCGGCCCGCCACTGCTGCCGGTGCATGAGGTGGACGACAGGCCGGACTCTCATCCCGGCGGAGCGCGCGGCGAGCACCGCGCCCTGCAACGCGGCTCCGCCGCGCACGTGGTCCGCACGCCCGTCTCCGACCGTCACCACCACGAGCGTGCCGTCGTCGACGGGGTGCAGTTCGGTGCCGGCCCAGTGGTTGGCGGTGACGAGGTCACGGGCTTCGCCGTCACCCGTGCCCTCGTGGAACGTCGTCGCCCGGTGCTGACGGAGTTCGTCGGGCCTGGGCGGTTCGCGCCGGTCCGCCTTCACGACCGCGACGAGGTCCGGGTTCGCGTGGTCGTGCGGGAAGACGATCTTGGCGTGCCACCCGGCCGCACGGACGGCCAGCACGACGTGCTCCAGCGCGGCACCGCACGTCAGCAGGCGGTCCATCCCCAGCGGGTCGTGCGACGACCTGTGCGGCACCTCGTACAGGTAGACGGACCGGCCGTGCAGCTCCAGCACCCACGGCTTGCTCCCGCTGTACACGGGCGCTCTCCTGGCGGCTTCCACGATTTCCGCCGCTTCGGCGGCACTCCAGCGCATACCTCGACCATCCGGCCGGCGGCGGCGTACCGGACAGGGCGCAGAGTCTCGCCCCGCGAGGGTCGTTCGACTCTGCGCGCGCCGAGGTGGAACGCCGGACTCTGGAACTCCCGAGCGAGGAGGTCCCATGAGCACCGCCAAGAAGTGGACGGTCGACATCCACATCGACGAGCACGAGTCCAGCACCAGGGCGGAGGCGCGCCTGCACACCGCGGACGACACCCACTTGGTCGGCGTCGGGTTGGCCCGGCTCAACCCCACCGACAGCGACGTCCCGGAGATCGGGGACGAACTCGCTGCCTCGCGGGCGTTGGCGGACCTCGCGCACCTGCTCCTCGACGCGGCTCTGAACGACCTCGGGGCCACCGTCGCGGCACAGCCGGGGAAGTGAGGGACACGTCATGCACCCGTACTACGGTTCCCCGATGGGCTGGGGTGGCATCGTCCTGATGACGCTGGCCATGATCGTGTTCTGGGGCGGGCTGCTGGCGGTGGTCGTCGTCCTGTTGCGCAGACACGACGGGACCGCCCTGCGCATCCTCGAGGAGCGCCTGGCCAAGGGTGAGATCGACGTGGACGAGTTCGACCGCGTCCGCAAGACCTTGCGCTCTCGATGATCAGAGTCTTTGGTCCCTGTGACGGCCCGTCCTGCTGGAGGATGGTTCATCAGGTGTCGGTGACGGAGAGGTGGTCGTGATGGTCGCGCGCGTGTTCCTGGTGGACGACCACGAGGTGGTTCGAGTCGGGATCAGGGAACTGCTGAGCGCCCAGGAGGGCCTTGAGGTAGTCGGCGAGGCTTCCTCGGTCACCGAGGCCCTGACGAGGGTTCCCGCGGTGGAACCGGACGTCGCGGTGCTCGACGTGCGGCTGCCCGACGGCAACGGGATCGAGCTGTGCCGCGAGCTCCTGTCGCGCGTGCCGGACCTCAAGTGCCTGATGCTCACCTCGTTCACCGACGACGAGGCGCTGTTCGACGCCATCATGGCGGGGGCGTCGGGTTTTGTGCTCAAGCGCATCGTCGGCAGCGACCTCGTGCACGCCGTGCAGACCGTGGCAGCCGGCGGATCACTGCTGGACGCGCGCTCGACGGCCGCGCTGTTGAACCGCATCAGGCGGGAACGAGAGCAGGGCGACCCGGTGCGCATGCTCACCGAGCAGGAACGCACCGTGCTCGACCTCATCGGCGAGGGACTGACCAACAAACAGATCGCGGACAAGATGTTCCTGGCCGAGAAGACCGTCAAGAACTACGTGTCGCACCTGCTCGCGAAGCTGGGTCTGGAACGGCGGACGCAGGCGGCCGTGCTCGCCTCCAAGCTGAGCAGCAAGCCGGCGCCGCGCGAGGACGGTTAATCCAGCGGTACCTGCCAGATCACCCTGGTCCCGCCACCCGCTTCGGCCGAGGCGGTACAGGTGCCTCCGTAGCCCGCCGCGCGCTGTTCGAGGTTCCTGAGGCCGCTGCGGGCGACGTGTGGCGGCATGCCCACCCCGTTGTCGACCATGCTGATGACCAAGACGTCGCTCGCCTCCACGGTGAGCGTCATCTCGGTGGCGTGCGCGTGCCGGAGTCCGTTGCTGACGAGCTCGCGGACCACGGCCTCGGCGTGTTCGCCGATGTGGTCGGGAACGAGGTTGTCGATCGTGCCGCTCATCCGCACCGCGGGTGAGACGGGTGTGCTCTCGGTGAGCTCGGCGACGATGCCGAGCAGCCTGCGCCGCAGACCGGTGTCGTCATCCGCCGCCTGCAGGTCGAAGATCGAGGTGCGGATCTCCAGCACTGTCTCGTCGAGGCTGTTCACGGCCTTCTGCACGCGACGCTTCGCTTCCGGGTGGTTCACCCACATCAACGCGCCCTGCAGGCTCATGCCGGTGGCGAACAGCCGCTGGATGACGTGGTCGTGCAGATCGCGGGCGATGCGGTCACGGTCCTCCAGCACGTCCACCTGCCGCCGCGCCCTCTGGTTCTCCGCGAACTCCAGCGCGACCACCGCCTGGTCGGCCAGAGAGGCGAGCAGCGGCATGAGGTCCGGCCCGAACGCCACCGCCCCCTTCTCCCGCACCGTCACCAGCAAGCCGGTCACCGTCGTGCCCGCGCGCATGGGCACGACCACGCAGGCACCCGGTTCGGATCCATCGGTGCCGAACAGGCCGTCCAGGTCCTCGACCAGCACCGGTACGTCCGACTCCAGCACCTCGCTGAGGATCGTCCCCGCCGGGTCCATCGTTTCGTCGACCAGCTGCGCACCGGCCTGCGCCACGGCTCGCAGTCGCTGTTGTGACCCTTCTGCCAGCAGGACGACCGACGAGTTGGCCGAGGCCAGCTCCAGCGAGCGGTGCGCGATGAGCTGGAGGGCGTCATCGGCCGACGCGCCGCCGAGGAGCTGCGAGTTGATCTCCGCGGTCGCCTCCAGCCAGCGCTCTCGCAGCCGTGACCGCTCGAACAGACGGGCGTTCTCGATGGCGACGCCCGCGGCCGCTGCCAGCGCGGCCAGCACCACCTCGTCGTCCGGGGTGAAGTCGGTGCAACCCTTCTTCTCGGTCATGTAGAGGTTGCCGAACACCTCGTCGCGGACACGCACCGGCACGCCGAGGAAGCTGTGCATCGGCGGGTGGTTCGGAGGGAAGCCGACCGAGGCCGGGTGTTCCGCGAGGTCGTGCAGGCGGATCGCCCTCGGGTCCTTGATCAGCAGTCCGAGCAGGCCCTTGCCTTCCGGCAGATGCCCCATGTGCGACCGCGTCTCCGGGTCGATTCCCACGTAGACGAACTGGGAGAGGTTCTCCCGCTGGCCCAGGACGCCCAGGGCCCCGTACTGCGCCCCGACGAGCTCGACGGCTGCCTGGACGATGCGCTGGAGGGTGGAGTCCAGCTCCAGGCCGGCTCCCACCGCCAGCACGGCGTCGAGAAGGCCCTGCATCTTGTCCCGCGTCGATCCGATCTCGGCCAGCCGCTCGCGCATCTCGTCGAGCAAGTCGTCCAGCCTCAACCCGCCGAGGAGGCTGCGCGACTGGCTCTCTGCTGGACCCGTCATGGTCCATGAGCCTGGCACGACCTCACTGGGACGCCAAGGGGTCCCTGCAAGATCGGGACCTTCGGCGCTGGGGACCGCCGCATCGACAGATGAGAGTGGCGGGACCGAGTACGACGAGCACGCTGATGGGGTGACGGGGTATGGCCGAGGTGACCGCGACGTTGGGCTTGACGCCGGAACAGGTTCGGTTGGCGCTGACGTCCGCATCGCTCGCGCCGTCCGTCCACAACTCGCAGCCATGGCGGTTCAGGGTGCTTCCGGATCGCATAGAGCTGCACCCGGACCACGACCGCCGGCTTGCCGCGACAGACCCCGACGGCCATGAACTGCGGCTGGCCTGCGGTGCCGCGCTGTTCAACCTCCGCCTCGCCCTGCAGGGATTCGGAATCCGCCCACTGGTCACCATCCTTCCCGGCCAGGACGCGCCCGGTGCGTTGGCCGTCGTGCGCCGCGGCGGCGTGCTCCGGCCGGACGACGAGATGCGGGCTCTGCTCAAGGCCGTGCCGCGGCGCCGCACCAACCGGCGCCCGTTCTTCGAGTCCGGTGTGGATGGACGTCACCGGCACGCGCTCGTCCGCGCGGCCGAGCTGGAACGGTCCTGGTTGTACGTGGTCGACACCCGCGAGGAGGTCGCCAGGATGAAAGGCCTCGTGCGGCGCGCTCATCTCCTCCAGCAGGAGGACCCCGGCGTGCGGGCAGAACTCGAGTCCTTCACCGGAGACCGCCCTGACGCCACCGACGGCATACCGCCGGCGTCGGCCGGTTTCCGGCCGGAGACCCAGGACGAGTGGATCTTCCGTGATTTCCAGGCCGCCGAACGCGTGGCCGGCAAGGACTACGAGTCGAACCCGCTCGTGGCGGTGGTGTGTTCGCACTACAACGGTCAGCTCGCCGACGTCCAAGCCGGTCAGGCGATGCAACGAGTGCTTCTCACCGCGACCACCCTGGGGCTTTCCGCGTCGTTCATGTCCCAGCCGGTGGAAGTTCGCCCGGTGCGGGAGGAACTGCGGCGAGCGCTGGGAAGCATGCTGGTGCCCCACACCCTGCTGCGGATCGGCTACAGCACCCCGGTGCCGGCCACGCCCCGACGGCCGGTCACCGAACTGCTCATGGAACCCACGAACTCGCGCTCGTGAGCGGACGCCGCACCGCCGGCGACCTCCGCTCGACCCGGTTCACACCAGTACTCGCTCGCCCTCTTCCGGGACCACGGCGGTCCAGCCGTGCTCGGTTCCCAGTCGCTCGGCGAGGACACCGGCGCTGTCCGGCTCGCCGTGCACGACGTAGGTCGTCGCCGGAGCCGGTCCGCTGGTCGCCCATGCCAGCAGCTCGTCGGCGTCGGCGTGCGCGCTGAACGCGTCCAGCACCTGCACCTCGGCCCGCACGGCACGTACCGGCCGTGGATCTTGATCTCCCGCGCGCCGTCGACCAGGTGCCGGGCGCGGGTGCCGACCGCCGCGTAGCCGACGACCACGACCGTGTGGCGCTTGTCGGGCAGCATGGACTTCAGGTGGTGCAGCACCCGGCCACCGGTTCCCATGCCCGACGCCGAGATGATGATCGACGGCCGCTTCGGGTCGTTGGCCTGCATCGACTGCGCGGCCGTGTGCAGTTCGGCCAGCCTGCCGGGATCGAAAGCGTCCTCGCCGTTCCTCAGCTCGGGACGGATCTCCGGCCAGTTCGCTGCCACCGCCTGCCGGTAGACCCGCAGCGACGCGAGCGCCATCGGGCTGTCCACGAACACCGGCAGGTCCGGGATCTCCCCCGCCCGCACCAGTCTGGTCAGTTCGACCAGGATCACCTCGGTCCGGTCCACCGCGAAGGCCGGGATCAGCACGCTGCCGCCTCGTGCAGCGGTGCGGCGGATCGTCTCGGCGAACAGGGTGGTGGCCGCGGCGTCGTCGTGCCGGCGGTCTCCGTAGGTCGACTCGATCAGCAACGCGTCGCAGGCCGGTCGCGGCTGCGGCGTACGCAGCAGAAGGCGCACACGGATGGACCTCCTGCCGGCCAACCCGATCTCCCGCACCCGGCTGCTGCTGGACAAAGCCGCGGCGGTGCTCGTGTCGGTCGCGGTCGTCGCCGTGGGGTTCGGTGCGGTGCTCGTCGTGGGCAGCGGTCTGGCCGGGCTCGGAGTCCCGTGGCCGGACATGGTCGCGGCGGTCGCGGCGAGTGTGGTGGTGGCGTTGCCGTTCGGCGCTCTGGCATTGCTCATCGGTGCGGCGACCGGCAGACCGGGCCTCGCCGTCGCGGTACCGGTCGGGCTGGCTCTGCTGAGCTATCTGCTCGACGCCGTCTCCGCTCTGTCGGAGGCGTTGCGGCCGTGGCGGGTGCTGTCGCCGTTCCACCACGCCGCGGTGGCCGACGCCCTGAACGGACACCCGAACTGGCTCGGCATCGCCGGGCTCGCCGCGGCCCTGGTGACCGGTGCCGCGCTGGCGTTCGAACGGCGCGACATCAGGGTCTGATCCTCGTCGTCCCCTCGGGTCCACGACGGTCGTCCGGACGAGGCAGCGGAAGGCCCGTGGCGGGCCGGGACACAGGTCCCTGGTCCGGCACCGCCTCCACCTCGACGCTGGAGGCATGGACACCGACAGCTACATCGCCTTCCTCGTGGTCAGCACGATGCTGGTCGTCGTCGACGCCGTGATCATCACGGTCAGCGGGCGCAAGTACCTCGGCGACGACGACCACCCCGGCCTCAGCACCGCCGCGAGCTGGCTCACCACAACTCTGTTCTCCCTGATCGTGCTCGGCTTGGTCGCGCTGGTCTCCACGGTCGACCTCCCGGTCGACGGCGACCTGCAGAAGCTCGTGACCAAACTCGGGATCGTGCTCCTCCTGCTGGCCATCGCCCACGCGATCACGATGACGGTCCTGGCGCGCTACCGGGGTGCGGAACGCCAGGAGCACTTCGTCGACGAACTGGCGCACCAGGGCCGCCAGCGCTCGAACAAGCCCCAGGTCACCCAGTCGATCGAGCGCGACGAGCCGTATTCGACGCTGTAGGAGGACGTCGTGCACCGATCACTGCGGCCCGCTGGAGCCGTGCTGCCGCCGGTCGCGCTGTGCCTGGGTACGTCTGCCGGTGTCCGCACACCCGACATGCTCCTCCGGCGGTGCCGCGATCGGCACGCGGACCTCGAGGACACCGCGCTTGTACTCGGCCGAGATCTTCTCGGTGTCCGCGCCGACGGGCAGCGACGCGGTCCGGGCGAACGAGCCGTAGCGGAACTCGGTGCGGTGCTGTTCCCTCTTCGCCTCCTCCCGCTGAGCGGCGATCGTGAGGACGCCGTTCGCGGCGCTCACGTCGATGTCCTTCGCCGCGTCCAAGCCGGGCAGCTCGGCGCGCAGGACGTAGGTGCCGTCCTCGGGGAAGTACTCGATGTGCATCGGGTTCCTGGTCCCGAACGGCCACGTCGCGTCGAAGATCTCCCAGAGATCGGGCAGAAGGCCACCGGCCGGACGGCGTGCGAGTGTGCTCGTGTCGTCTCTTTTCCTTTTCCTCCAACAGTTCCAGCAGCATGACCATTCCGATGACGGAGCTGGACACGCTGCCGTTGTTCACGAACCTGTCGCACACCCGACGTGCGGCGATCGCCGGGGTCAGCAGGATCGAGACCTACGAGCCGGGAACCCGGCTCTTCGACGAGGGCGGCCTCGCCGACCAGTGCTGGATCGTGTTGTCCGGATGTGTCCTGGTGGACACCGCCGTGCTGCCGCACGAACGGGTCACACTGCAGAGCATCGGCCCCGGCGAGCTGGTCGGCTGGTCCTGGCTCGTGCCGCCGTACCGGTGGCACTTCGGCGCCTCGGTCGTGTCGGCGGCGCGAGCCGCGGTGATCGACACCGGAGCGGTGCGCCGGCTCGCCGACGAGGACCCGGCGCTGGGATACCAGCTGTCGCTGATCTTGGTCGACGCGCTGCTGAACCGGCTGCAGGCAACGAGGATCCGTTTGCTCGACCTCCGCGCAACGCCCCGGTGACCACGCGACGGTGCCCAGGCTCGGAGCCTTCGCACCGTCGCTCGCCGGTGCGGTCAGTTGCGCATCCTGAGCAACTGCGTGTGCAGCAGGTCCTGAACCGCGTCCACCGCCTCCTCGGCCGTGCCGGCCTGGGCCTTGCCCACCACAGGCGTGCCGTTGACGTCGAGGTTGGCGTGCACGGCGAACGTGCGCGGTCCCGTCTTGAAGATCCGCACGTGGGCGAACTCGGTGGGCTCCGGCGCGTACCGCGCCAGCGGGGCGATCTTGTCTCGGGCGTAGTGCCTTGCTCGGTCCGAGACAGGGCCGTCGAGCTCGACCACGACGTTGCCGATCTCCGCCGCGCCTGCGTGCTTCATGCTCAACCTCCATCGAAGTGACATCCGCACTCTCGCTCTCGGACAGAACCCGTGGACAGGTCCGAAAGAGCCCGCCTGGGCGGGACCTGGGTCCCTGTTCCTGGATGCGTTCAGACAGCACCGTTGGAGGCACATCGAGCAAGAGGAGTGCGTCATGTCCCACGCCGACCTGTCGCTG
Source organism: Lentzea sp. (assembly GCF_036380075.1). Taxonomy (NCBI): domain Bacteria; kingdom Bacillati; phylum Actinomycetota; class Actinomycetes; order Pseudonocardiales; family Pseudonocardiaceae; genus Lentzea; species Lentzea sp. Next base: position 18,937 of record NZ_DASVFL010000145.1, read on the forward strand.
GTCGACGCGTACTGGCGGGCCGCCAACTACCTGTCGGCGGGCCAGATCTACCTGATGGACAACCCCCTGCTGACCGAGCCGCTCGCTCCGGAGCACATCAAGCCCCGGCTGCTCGGGCACTGGGGCACCACACCGGGCCTGAACTTCGTCTACGCCCACCTCAACCGGATCATCAAGGAACGCGATCTGGACGTGCTGTTCGTGACGGGTCCCGGGCACGGCGGTCCTGCACTGCTGGCCAACACCTGGCTGGAGGGCACCTACAGCGAGACCTACCCGGACGTGCCGCGCGACGGCGACGGCATGCGCACGCTGTTCCGGCAGTTCTCCTTCCCCGGTGGTGTGCCGAGCCACGTGGCACCGGAGGTGCCCGGCTCGATCCACGAGGGTGGTGAGCTGGGGTACTCGCTGGCGCACGCGTTCGGGGCGGCGTTCGACAACCCCGGCCTGATCGTGGCGTGCGTGGTCGGTGACGGCGAGGCCGAGACTGGACCGCTCGCCGCCAGCTGGCACGCCAACAAGTTCCTCAACCCGCAGCGCGACGGCGTCGTACTGCCGATCCTGCACCTCAACGGCTACAAGATCGCGAATCCCAGCCTGCTCTCGCGCATCCCGGAGGACGAGCTGGACGCGTTGCTGCGCGGGTACGGCTACACACCGTTCTACGTCGCGGGCGACGATCCGGAGCTCATGCACGCGCGGATGGCCGAGGTGCTCGACCGGATCGTGGACGAGCTCGGGCGGATCAAGTCCCGCACCGACCGGCCGAGCTGGCCGATGATCGTGCTGCGCACCCCGAAGGGCTGGACTGGTCCGTCCGAAGTGGATGGGAAGCCGGTCGAGAACACCTGGCGGGCGCACCAGGTGCCGCTCGCCGGGGTCCGGGACAACCCGGATCACCTGGCCCAGTTGGAGTCCTGGCTGCGCGGCTACCTGCCGGAAGAGCTGTTCGACGAGAACGGCGCACCCCGTGCGGAACTCTCCGAACTGGTGCCGGACGGCAACCGCAGGATGGGCGCGACCCCGCACGCCAACGGCGGACTCCTGCTGCGGGAACTCAAGATGCCGGGCATCCGCGCACATGCGGCCGAGGTCGTGAAGCACGGCACCACGCACTCCGAACCGACCAGGGTGCTCGGACGGATGCTGCGCGACGTCGTGGCGCTCAACGCGGACGCCCGCTCGTTCCGGATCTTCGGGCCGGACGAGACCGCGTCGAACCGGCTCGACGCCGTGTACGACGTGACCGGGAAGCAGTGGCAGGCAGAGACGCTGCCAGTCGACGAGCACCTGGTCCACGACGGCCGCGTGGTCGAGGTGCTGTCCGAGCACCTGTGCCAGGGCATGCTGGAGGGCTACCTGCTGACCGGCCGGCACGGGCTGTTCAACTGCTACGAGGCGTTCATCCACATCATCGACTCGATGTTCAACCAGCACGCCAAGTGGCTCAAGACGCACAAGAAGCTCGAATGGCGCCGTCCGATCGCGTCGCTGAACTACCTGCTCAGCTCGCACGTGTGGCGCCAGGACCACAACGGCTTCTCCCACCAGGACCCCGGGTTCATCGACCACGTGATGAACAAGAAGGCCGAGGTCGTCCGCGTCTACCTGCCGCCGGACACCAACACCCTGCTGTCGGTCGCCGACCACTGCTTGCGCAGCAGGGACTACGTCAACGTCATCGTGGCCGGCAAGAACGAGACGCCGGACTGGCTCGACGTCGACGAGGCGGTCCTGCACTGCACGCGCGGGGCCGGCATCTGGGAGTGGGCCAGCACCGACGACGGCATCGAGGAGCCCGAGGTCGTGCTGGCGTGCGCCGGTGACGCACCGACCGTCGAGGTGCTGGCCGCGGCGAAACTGCTGCGCGAGCACCTGCCGTCGTTGCGGGTCCGCGTGGTCAACGTGGTCGACCTGATGCGACTGCAGCCCGACACCGAGCACCCGCACGGCATGCCCGACCGCGAGTTCGACGCGTTGTTCACCACCGACAAGCCGGTGATCTTCGCCTACCACGGCTACCCGTGGCTCATCCACCGGCTGACCTACCGCCGTACCAACCACCGCAACCTGCACGTCCGCGGCTACAAGGAGGAGGGCACCACCACGACGCCGTTCGACATGCTGGTGCTCAACGACATGGACCGCTACCGGCTCGTCACCGACGTCATCGACCGCGTTCCCGGCCTGGGCCCGAAAGCCGCCCGGCTTCGCCAGCACATGCAGGACCAGCGCGCTCGGCACCACGCCTGGATCCGCGAGCACGGCGAAGACCTGCCCGAAGTTCGCGACTGGACGTGGCAGTGACCACGACCGGGACCGTGCTCGTCGTGAACGCGGGCTCGTCGAGCCTGAAGCTGTCCGTGCTCGGCGGGGACGACACCGTCCTCGCCGAGCACCACGTCGAGCGCTGGAACGCCGAAGCCGGTCCCTTGCGGGACTTCCTCGGCTCGGTACCGCCGATCGACGCCGTGGGACACCGGGTCGTGCACGGCGGGGCGGAGTTCACCGAGCCCATCTCGATCGACGTCCACGTGCGCGCCGCGCTCGAGCGCCTCACCCCGCTGGCGCCGTTGCACCAGCCGCGCGCACTGGCGGGCATCGACGCGGTGACCGAGGTGTTGCCGGGCGTGCCGCAGGTGGCGTGTTTCGACACCGCGTTCCACGCGACGATGCCCGCGCACGCCACGACCTACGCCCTGCCTTCGGAGTGGAGGGAGAAGTGGGGTTTGCGGCGGTATGGCTTCCACGGTCTGTCACACGCGTACGCATCGCGCCGTGCCGCTGAGCTCGCCGGTTCGCCGAACGCACGAGTGGTCAGCTGCCACCTGGGTGCGGGGGCGTCGCTCGCCGCAGTCCAGGGTGGCCGGTGCGTCGACACCACGATGGGTTTCACCCCGCTGGCGGGACTCGTGATGGCCACCCGCAGCGGCGACGTCGACCCCGGCCTGCTGGTGTGGCTGCTGCGCACCGGCCTGCCGCTCGACGAGCTGGAAGCCGGTCTGGAGCACCGGGCCGGTCTGGCCGGCCTCAGCGGCACCGGAGGCGACATGCGGGACGTGCGCCGTGCCGCCGAGGCGGGCGACGAGCAGGCCGCGCTGGCGCTGGCGGTGTACGTGCACCGGTTGTGCCAGTCGATCGCCGCGATGACCGCCTCGCTCGGCGGGGTCGACGTGCTCGTGTTCACCGGCGGCGTCGGTGAACACGACGCCCTGCTGCGGGACGAGGTCGTGGGCAAGCTCGCATTCCTGCACGAGCTCGACGTGTTCGTGGTGGTGGCGCGCGAAGACCTGGAGATCGCAGGCCAGACGCGCGCCACCGTCTAAGCGACGTCACGCCTGCGAAGACCCACCAGCCCCACACCCGTTGCGGCGGCGCCGGCCAGGAGCAACCACAGCAACGGTGCCGCCGTGACGGAGGATCTCGGCACCTTCGGCACGTGCGCGTACGGCGACAGGTCCATCAGCCACTGGTCGAAGCCGAACACCGGGCCCAGCTCGCCGAGCAGCGGGAAGACCGCCAGAGCCGTCCAGCCCGCTACCGCCAGCCGCGGTGCGAGACCGTATCCGGCGACCGCGACGCCCACGAGCACCCAGGCTGCCGGGATCTGGACCAGCGCGCCGGCCAGCACCTCGCCCACCAGGGAGAAGTCACCCGCCTGTGCCGCGTGCACCGATCCTGCCAGCAGCCCCGCGCTGAGCAGGAGCACCGCGACCCCGCCGAGCGCGATCGCGACGTGGCCCGCGGCCCAGCGCAACCGGCTGACCGAGGAGGCGAGCAGCGGTTCGGCCCGCAGGCTCGTTTCCTCGTGGTGCAGCCGCATGACCGCCTGGACCCCGTAGGCCGACGCGATCACGCTGAGGATCCCGAACATCGCGGCGAAGACGGCGTCGGTGAGCGTGTTGTCCCCGCCGAGCCGCTTGAAGAACTCCTCGGCTTCCGGACTGCCCGTCATGTCGCCGATGCCGCCCGCGATGCTGCCGACGAGGATGCCGTAGACGACGAAACCGGTGGTCCAACCCAGCAGCGGACCGCGCTGCAGCCGCCAGGCGAGCCCGAAGGCTCCGCTCAGCGTTCCGGTCGCCGGACCGGGGCGGTCGGGCAGCAGTCCCGCGCCGAGGTCGCGACGGGCCACCAGCACGTGTGCGGCGGTCGCGACCAGGACGGTGAACCCGGCCGCGACCGCGAGAACCCACCAGCGGTTCCCCGCGAAGGGCCGGAACTGCTGGCCCCAGCCCAGGGGCGACAGCCAGGACAACCACCGCGGTCCCGTGGTGTCCCCCAGCGCCCTCAGGAGGAACGCGACGCCCAGCACCGCGACGGCGACGCCGATGGCGCCCCTGGTCGTGCTCGCGATCTGCGCCGTGACTCCGGCGGCCGCGGTGAAGACCAGACCGACGCTCAACCACGCGGCACCGAACGCGAGAGAACCTTCCACGGGCAGGCCCGCGCCCATCAGGCTGAGCGAGGTGACCAGTGCGAGCACGACGTTGGTCCCGGCCGCGACGACGAGTGCGGCCGTCAGCGGGGCGTGCCTGCCGACCACACCGGCACCGAGCAGTTCCCGGCGGCCGGTCTCCTCGTCGGAACGGGTGTGCCTCACGACCAGCACGATCGAGAACACGGCCAGGATCACCGCGCCGGTGCCCAGCGCCTTCAGCATCGCCAGCGCACCGACGGACGTGGGGTCGTAGATCCGCCCGTACACCGCGACGAGGGCCGGAGTGCCGTTCATCGTGGTGGCCGCGGCGGCGACCGACTCCGTGGTCGGGAACATGTCCCTGGTCGCCGCGGCGGAGGCGATGACGAGCAGGACGAACATGCTCAGCCACGCCGGCAGCAGGATCCGGTCGCGCCGCAGAGCGAGCCGGACCAGTCCGCCCACGCCGTTCACGCCGTCACCCCGTAGTGGCGCAGGAACAGCTCTTCCAGCGTCGGTGGCCGGCAGACGAGGTTGCGCACGCCGAGCGTGCTCAACTGGCGCAGGACGTCGTCCAGCTGGTCGGTGTCGGCCTGGCAGTGCAGTCGCGTGCCCACGGCGCGGAGCTCGTGCACGCCGGGCAATGCGGCCAGCCCGTCCGGTGGCTGGGTCAGCTCGGCCGTGATCGACGTGCGGGTCAGGTGCCGGAGTTCGGAGAGGGTGCCGGTCTCGACCGTCCTGCCCTGCCGGATGATGCTCACCCGGTCGCAGAGCTTCTCCACCTCGGCCAGGACGTGGCTGCTGAGCAGCACCGTCCTGCCCTCGTGGCGTTGTTCTGCGACGCAGTCCTCGAAGACGGCCTGCATCAGCGGGTCCAGGCCGGCCGTCGGCTCGTCGAGGATCAACAGGTCGGCGTGGGAGGACAGCGCCGCGATCAGCGCGACCTTCTGCCGGTTGCCCGAAGAGCAGGCGCGCCCCTTCTTGGTCGGGTCGAACTCGAACCGGTCGACCAGGTCCGCCCGGCGAGCGAGGTCGAGACCGCCGTGCAGCCTTCCGAGCAGGTCGATCACCTCACCGCCGGTGAGGTTCGGCCAGAGCGTCACGTCTCCCGGCACGTAGGCCAGTCGCCGGTGCAGCGCCGCGGTGTCCTTCCACGGGTCACCGCCGAGCAGGGTGACGCTGCCGGAGTCGGCGCGCAGCAGTCCGAGCAGGATGCGCAGCGTCGTGGTCTTGCCGGCGCCGTTGGGCCCGAGGAACCCGTGGACCTCGCCGGCGCGGACGGTCAGGTCGAGACCGTCGAGCGCGAGGGTCCGGCCGAACGCCTTGCGCAGGCCGGACACGGAGATGGCTGCTGTCATGACTCGACGGTAGGGAGCAGCTGCGCCTGCTCCGAGTGCCTTCCAGCAGCACCGCGAACGACGCCAGGTCCTCACCGTGCGAGGACTTGCGACCCTGGTCGGTCACGACGACCGGCACCACGCTTCCAGGCAGGGCCACGAGACCGAGGAGTGCGGGATGAAGGTTGACGAGCTGATCGCGAAGAGCAGGGACGCCCTGGAGGCCAAGAGGGTCTACACCGAGCCGTACGAGAAGGACGGGATCACGGTGATCGCCGCCGCGGCGGTCGCCGGTGGCGCGGGCGGCGGCAACGGCCGGGACGACAAGGGCCAGGAAGGCGAAGGCAGCGGTTTCGGTCTCAACGCGAAACCGGTGGGCGCTTTCGTCGTCAAGAACGGTGAGGTCCGCTGGGAGCCGGCGATCGACGTGAACCGCCTCGTGGTCACGGTCGGTGCCGTCGCCATCGCCGCGCTGTTCGTCGCCCTGCGCGTCGTCAGGTCCCGGCAGGGGTGATCCGGTCGTCCTCTGTGGACACCACGTCGGTCAGCGGGCGGTCCAGTCTCGGGAGACCTGCTGCCATTCGAGCTCCCACCGGCGCAGCCGCGACCTCGTGTGCGCGAACCGCGTGGCGAGCCAGAGCAGGGCGGACGCGCCCGCCACCCCGATCCAGACCATCAGGGCCGCTCCGGCAGCGTTGGCCACGGCGGTGGCGGCAGGCAGTGGCGGTTCGGTGACATGTCCGCGCCGGTCGACCCAGATCGGCAGGGCGGTCCCGACCAGAGCGCCGTGGTGGGCCTCCACGGTGTCTTCGTGCGCCTGCCCGTCCGGTCCCGTCCACCGCGCCCGGACGGGCGTGGTCTCCAGAACCGTCCCCCGGTCGTCCACCTGCACGACCGGGGGCGCGTTCTCCAGGAGCACCGCTTCGACCTGCCGGCGTTCCTCGCGCTCCCGCACGACCCGTGCGCTCTGCCGCGCGTAGAGCTCCGAACCGGCCACGCCGGCGACGGGCACTGCCAGCAACGCGACCACGGCGCACAACACCAGCACGGCGCCCTCGAGCCGATCGCCCGCGGTCGCGAGCGGGTTGCGGCCCGGGAACGACTGGCGGAAGGCTCGGGCGATCGGCTTCGAGTTCATGGCTTCACCTCCGCTGCAGAGGCTCCCCTCTCGCGACGCCACCTCCCAGAGCCCAAGGGCTCGTCGTCACCCGGCCGCTGGACCCACCCCGGGCGCCGGCAAGTCCTCAGTGGACTGCTGTCTCCAGCCCGAGTACTCGGGCCGGGAGGGACGAAAGCCCCTCCGCTGGAACCGGGCGGAACGGCACGCTGGACAGGACACCTACCCGAGGAGCCGTGATGAAGACGCAGCCCCGCATCGTCGTCGGCGTGGACCGCTCGCCGGCCGCGAAAGCAGCTCTGGCCTGGGCCGTGGGAGAAGCGAAGCGCCTCGGCGCATCGGTGCTCGCACTGTCGGTCTGCCAGCTCGGATCCTCTTCCGACGCCGACACGTTCAGCCGGACACATGCACGGGAGCTCGCCGTCGCTGTGGAGGCGCTCGGTTCGACGGCCGCCGACGTGCACATCGACCAGCAGGTGCGGCACGGCCTGCCCGGCCCGGTACTCGTCGAGCACTCGGCCGGGGCGGATCTGCTCGTGGTCGGCGGGCACGGCAGCCACCAGGCCGGCGTGCTGGTGATGAGCTCGGTGACGAGCCACTGCCTGCGGCACGCCCGGTGCCCCGTGGTCGTCGTCCCGCTGGAAGGAGCACGCCATGACGGTCCTCTCATGCTCCGGCCTGAGACGCCGGTTCGGTGACGTGCTCGCCGTGGACGACGTGTCGTTCACGATCGCGGAGGGCGAGACCTACGGTCTTCTCGGCCCCAACGGCGCGGGCAGGACGACCACGATCTCGATGATCACGGGTGTGCTCGAGCGCGACGCGGGTGAGGTGGTGATCGCCGGTGAGCCGATGTCGACCAGGACCGTCGCCGCGAAACGCCTCGTCGGCTATGTGCCGCAGGAGCTCGCGCTCTACCCCGACCTCACCGGACGGGAGAACCTGCGGTTCTTCGCGATCACCGCGGTGATCCGTCCAGGCGTCCAGCCGTCGCGGCCGGGACCAGGAGCCGGCGGCTGGTCGATGGTCGTGGTGCCGGGCTCGTCGCCGCCCGAGTCGAACCGGAACGGCGGATAGGTGTCGGTCATCAACCCGGCGTAGGCGGCCACGCGCAACGCCCAGCGGTCCATGCCGAGCACGAAGTCGAACAGCCCCTTCGGGTACCGGCCGGTGAACAGCAGGGCCACACCGGCGAACAACGCCATCAACCCGACCAAGCCGCCGGAGTTGTAGGCGGTCTCGCCGGTCCGGTAGGCGACGTAGCTGCCACCGCCGACGAGGAAGCCGACGATCAGGTAGTGCGGGATCGCCGGCAGCCACCACTTGACCAGCACCAGTCCCCGCGACAGGCGTTCCGGGTAGGCGATGTCGAGCGTGGCCGGGTAGTCCGCCTGCTCCCCGAGGCTGAACGGCGGGTAGCGGTCCGTCGCCAACGCGCCGTAGGTGTAGTAGGCGACGCGCCACGACCAGCGCAGCACCCCGACGTTGAAGTCGAAGGCACTCGCGGGTAGCGACCCGTGAACAGGATCGCGAAGAACGCCGTGGTCGCGGTGGTCATGACAGCCTCCCTACGAGTGGTCGTTGCTCGCGGTCACGTGGTCGTCGAAGGGGATCACCACGACCGGGGCGGAGGAGTGCCGCACGCAGTGCATGCTGGTCGAGCCCAGCACGATCTGGCGCAGCCTGCGCCGGGTGTGAGAGGCGACCACGAGCATCGCGGCGTTCCTGGACGCTTCCTCGAGCACCTCCGCGGCGTCGCCGCGCAGGCTCAGCCGCTCGATCTCGGGCACGTCGGAGCGCCCGTCCACCGCCGCCCCGACGGCCTCCTCGACCAACGTCTCCGAAGCCTGCAGGTGCGCCTGCGCGCTCGTCTCGGTCCAGTCGACCATCGGCTCGAAGTTCCACGCGTTCACCACGTGCAGCGGGCAGCCGCGGACCACCGCCTCGTCCACCGCCCAGCGGAGGGCCTGACCACAGGCCGGCGATCCGTCCACACCCACGACGATCGGTGCTTTCTCAGTGTTCACGGCTTTCCTCCTCGATGCGGATCTCGACCTCGGGCGGATGCCGGAGGGTGTTGTGGACGGTGCAGTGGTTCACCACGGCTTGAAGTGCCTGTTTCTGCTGCGGTGGCAGGCCTTGTGCCACCTCTGCCGTGACGCGGATGCGGCTGATGCGGGCCGGGCGGTCCGTGGCCATCATGTAGTCGGCGTGCACGCGAAGGCCCTCGACCGGCAGGCTGTGCCGCCGCAGGTACACGTTCGCGTAGTGGGCGACACAGGTCGCGAGCGATGCCACGAGCAATTCGACAGGTGACATCGCCCGGTCGCTTTGGGGCTGGTCGGTGTGCAACTCGTGCGCACGCAGCCGGATCGCGAACTCGTCGTCACGGACGTGCTCGACGGTGATCCGCTGCGACACCCACGGCATCGACGTGGTGGTCATGGTTTCCTCGTCACAGAAGGGGTCCTGGCGTGAGCGGCGCCATCGGCAGCCGTTCAGCCCGCGGCGCCATCTGCCGGGCCGCCTTCACGACCACGACCGGACAGGTCGCGTGGTGCACGCAGTACGAGCTCACCGAGCCGAGCAGCAGTTCCGCCAACGGTCCGTGACCCCGGTTCCCGACGACGAGCAGCCGCGCGTCACCGGACGTCTCGACGAGCAGCCTCTTCACGTCGCCCTCGATCAGAACGCCCCGCAGGTCAACTCCATCTATGTCGGCTGTTGCCGCCTCCAGCACGGTTCGGTGCCCGTCTTCGACGATCCGCGGGTCCAGCCTGGTCGCGGCCGACGAGGGCTCCATCATCACGGTGTACTCCATGTGCCACACGGAGATCACGTCGATCGGGCAGCCCAGCAGCCGCGCCTGGTCCACGGCCCAGTGCAGCGCCGCCACCGCGGCCTCCGAGCCGTCGAACCCCACGACGATCGGACTGGTCTCGTTGTCTCTCATACATCCCAGCGTCGCGGGCAGCGGGTACGGCGGTCAGTGGCCGCGGGCCCGCACCCCGCAGGACCTTCGTCCCGCCGCCCGGTCACGACACGACGGCGGACGTGCGGACCCCTGGCACGGCCCGGACCAGTGCCTCGATCACCCTGCGTTCGGCGTCGTCGGCGAAGGAACCGGTCACCTTCACGTCACCCCTGTCCACCGAGACGGTCCACCGTGGATCGCGGTGGCAGGCGCGGAGGGCCAGCACCGCGCCGGCCTCGCGAACGGTGGTGTCCGGTGCGACCCAGACCGGTGAGCTGGTCATCACCTCTGCAGCGTTCATGTGGTCGAGCCTCCGTGTCCTCCGGCCGGCGCGGTGGAGAGGTTTGCCACGCCCAGGCGATGACGTGGGTCCGCCACGGCTGTCAGCGGACGATCGCGAGCGGGCACGGCGCGTGGCGCACGAGCGCCTGACTGGTCGACCCGAGCAACATCCCCGCGAAGCCACCGTGCCCGTGACTGCCCACGACCAGCAGCTGTGCCTCCGCGCCGTAGCGCATCAGCGCCCGCGCGGGCCGGTCCCGCAGCACCACCCGGCGCACTTCGACGTCCGGGTACTTCTCCTGCCACCCCGCCAGCCGTTGCGCGAGAGCCCTGCGTTCGTCCTCCTCCACCTGCGCCCAGTCGATCGCGATGCGGGAGACGTTGTAGGCGCTGTCGACGGTGAAGTCCTGCGAGGTCATGACCGCCACCAGCGCAGCACCGCGTGCCGAGGCAGCCTCGAACGCGAACGCCACCGCGGTCTCGCTCGCCGGCGACCCGTCCACACCCACGACGACCGGGCTGTCAGGTGTCGTCGTGCCGCGCACGACGACCAGCGGGCTGCGGACGTGCGCGGCGAGCGAGACGGCGGTCGATCCGACGAGGAGGCCGGTGACAGCACCGAGTCCTCGAGAGCCGACCACCACGAGCCGCGCTCTCTTCGACTCCTCGACCAGCAGGCCCGCTCCGCCACAGCACACCGCGGCGGTGGCGACCTCCACCTCAGGTGCCGTCGAGCGCGCCGCCGCGGCAGCCTCGGTCAGCCACTCTCGCGCCTGGTCCTCGATCGCCCGGCGAACCTCGTCACCGCTGATCAGCATCTCCGGGTAGTTGGTCGTGGGCGGCATGAAGCCGTGCACCAAGCGCAACGGCACGTGGTGCCGGGTGCATTCGGCGGCGGCCCAGCTCGTGGCGGCCAGTGCGGACGCCGAGCCGTCGATGCCCACGACAACGGGCGCGTTCGGCGCCTTCACGTGCCCGCGACGAGTCTGGTTCATGCGCTTGACGATCCTCGCGAGGTTCCTCAGCCGACACGGAACAGGGAACCGGTCAGGTGAGGACCTTCGTCCCTGCGTTCACCGACGCCACCGGAGCACCGTGGAGTCGTGAGCTCCAGTCATTGGACTCGACTCGGGAAGGTGCAGATTCGATGACGACGACCGCGGACCGCACGACCACCACCTCGGCGTGGCAAGGCTTCCAGGCAGGGCCGTGGTGCGACTCGATCGACGTGAAGGGCTTCATCAAAGCCAACTACACCCCCTACGACGGCGATGCGGAGTTCCTGACTGGTCCCACACCCCGCACGACGACGCTGTGGCGCGGACTCACGACCATGTTCGTCGACGAGCGCGCTCGCGGCATCTACGACGTCGACGCGCACACCCCGTCGTCGATCACTTCGCACTCCCCGGGCTACATCGACCGCGACCGCGAGCTCATCGTGGGCCTGCAGACCGACGCGCCGCTCAAGCGCGCGATCATGCCGCAGGGGGGTCTGCGCATGGTCGAGACGAGCCTCCAGACATACGGATTCGAGCTCGATCCGCACGTCCAGGAGATCTTCACCCGGTACCGCAAGACGCACAACGACGGCGTGTTCGACGCTTACACGGCGGAGATCCGGCGAGCTCGCAAGGCGGGAATCATCACGGGGCTTCCCGACGCTTACGGACGTGGCCGCATCATCGGCGACTACCGGCGCGTCGCGCTGTACGGCGTCGATCGGCTCGTCACGGCGAAGAAGGCAGAACGCGCCGCCCTCGACGAACTGTGGTCCACAGAGGACGTCATCAGGGACCGCGAAGAGCTCGCGGAGCAGATCCGCGCGCTAGGCGAACTGCACGAGATGGCGCTCTCCTACGGCTACGACATCTCGGGTCCGGCCACAACCGGCCGCGAAGCCGTCCAGTGGCTCTACTTCGCCTACCTCGCCGCCGTGAAGGAACAGAACGGTGCCGCGATGTCACTCGGTCGCACCTCGACGTTCCTCGACGTGTACCTCCAGCGCGACCTCGACGACGGCACGCTCACCGAACGCGGCGCGCAGGAGCTCGTCGACGACCTCGTCATCAAGCTGCGCATCGTGAGGTTCCTGCGGACACCCGAGTACGACCAGCTCTTCTCCGGCGACCCCACCTGGGTCACGGAGTCGATCGGGGGCATGGGCGAGGACGGACGTCCGCTCGTCACCCGCACGAGCTTCCGCTTCCTGCAGACCCTCTACAACCTGGGCCCGGCTCCCGAACCTAACCTCACGGTGCTCTGGTCGCCACAGCTGCCCGACGGCTTCAAGCGGTTCTGCGCCGAGGTCTCCATCGACACCAGTTCCATCCAGTACGAGAACGACGAGCTCATCCGGCCGCGGTTCGACGACGACACCGCCATCGCCTGCTGTGTCTCCGCCATGCGCGTCGGCAAGCAGATGCAGCTCTTCGGCGCGCGGGTCAACCTGGCCAAGGCACTGCTGTACGCCATCAACGGCGGCCGCGACGAGATGACCGGTGACCAGATCGCACCGGCGTTCCCACCGATCACCTCGCAGTACCTGGTGTACGACGAGGTGCGGGCGGCGTTCGACCGGATGACCGACTGGCTGGCCAAGACCTACGTCGAAGCGCTGAACATCATCCACTCGATGCACGACAAGTACGCCTACGAGCGCATCGAGATGGCACTGCACGACCACCCCGTTCAACGGCTGCTCGGCTGCGGCATCGCCGGCCTCTCGGTCGTCGCGGACAGCCTCTCCGCCATCCGGGACGCCCGCGTCCGTGTGATCCGCGACGAGACCGGTCTCGCGGTCGACTACGTCGTCGAGGGAAACTTCCCGAAGTACGGCAACAACGACGACCGCGCCGACACCATCGCCGTGGACCTGGTGGAGAGCTTCATGACCAAGGTGCGCCGCTACCCGGCACACCGCGGCGCGGTGCACACCCAGTCGGTGCTCACGATCACCTCGAACGTCGTCTACGGCAAGCACACCGGCAACACGCCCGATGGACGCCGCGCCGGAGAACCGTTCGCTCCCGGCGCCAACCCGATGAACGGCCGCGACAAACGCGGCCTCGTGGCCGCCGCGCTGTCCGTGGCCAAGCTGCCCTACGACCAGGCCCAGGACGGGATCTCGCTGACCGCGAGCATCACGCCCACCGGTCTCGGCCAGACACCGGACGAGCGGGTGACCAACCTCGTCGGCCTCCTGGACGCCTACACCGACGCGGGCGGCTTCCACCTCAACGCCAACGTCCTCAACCGGGAAGCACTCCTGGACGCCATGGCACACCCGGAGAACCACCCCCAGCTGACCATCCGCGTCTCCGGCTACGCGGTCAACTTCATCCGGCTCACGCCCGAGCAGCAACGCGACGTCATCAACCGCACCTTCCACGAGTCGCTGTGACCGCCACCGGCTCAGTCCACTCGTGGGATGTCTCCACCGCGGTCGACGGACCGGGCACCCGCTTCGTGCTCTTCCTCAGCGGGTGCCCGCTCCGGTGCCTGTACTGCCACAACCCCGACACCTGGCACATGCGCGACGGCCACCGCATGACCCTCGACGAGGTCAGCGCCGAGATGACGAAGTATCGCCGCTTCATCGAGGTCGCCGGCGGCGGCATGACCATCAGCGGCGGCGAGCCCCTACTCCAACGAGACTTCACGGCCGCCGTCTTCCGCCGTGCAAAGGAACTCGGCCTGCACACCGCTCTCGACACCTCGGGCTTCCTCGGCACCCGCGCCTCCGACACCCTGCTCGCCAACACCGACCTCGTCCTGCTCGACATCAAGTCGTGGGACCCCACGACCTACCGGCGCGTCACCAGCGGCGAAGTCGCCCCCACCCTGACGTTCGCGCGCCGGCTGTCCGACCTCGGCAAACCGATGTGGGTGCGGTTCGTCCTCGTACCGGGCCACACCGACGCTCCGGCCAACGTCGAAGGAATCGCGTCGTTCGTAGCCGGGCTGCGCACCGTCGAAAGGGTGGAGGTGCTGCCCTTCCACAAGCTGGGAGCGCCGAAGTACGCCGCACTCGGCATCCCGTTCCCGCTCGAACGCGTACCCACCCCGGACCGCGCGCTCATCGACCGAGTACGCGACCAGTTCGCCGCGCACGGTGTCCGTGTTTGGTGAGGACTGCGCCTATCCGCCAGCGGTCGGTCGCCGTCTGTGCACGACAAACCGCTTGAGGTCCACGACGAAACCGCCTTGAAAGTCGTGCCCGGACCACACGTCGAGAACGTCCTCGCCCTTCGCCGCAAGAGCGTCCCGCGTGGTCTCGTCGATCCGTCCGGGTGGAGACTTCACCACGTCTGTGCGCGGTCCTGACCCGGATCGCCGGTCTCCGCTCCTGCCATCACCGAATCGCAGTGGCCGAAGGCCCGAGTCTTCGGTAACGAACCGCAGGGACCAAAGTCCTGGCCCATCGACGACGTTCCGAACTTCGTTCGCCCGACCTGCCCGAGCAAGCTCGACGGGTGATCGCGCCACCGCGCCTTCCGTCCCCGAACGGGATCCCCGAGGAGTCACCTGTGCTTTCCGCATCTTCCGCTGCCGTGGTGCGCGCGACCCTGCCGGTCGTCCGCGACCACGCCGCGGCGATCACAGCCGAGTTCTACCCCTCGATGTTCGCCGCGCACCCGGACCTGCTGAACCTGTTCAACCAGGGCAACCAGGCCAGCGGCCGGCAACAGGTCGCGCTCGCCGCCGCCGTGGTCGCCTACGCCCAGCACCTCCTCGACGGGACGCCGTTCGGCCCGATCGCGGACCGCATCGCCCACAAGCACGTCTCCCTGGGAGTGCGTCCCGGCCAGTACCCCATCGTCGGCGTACACCTCATCGGCGCGGTCGCGACCGTGCTCGGCGACGCCGTCACCCCCGCGGTCGCCGCCGCCTGGGAGGAGGTCTACTGGCTGTTCGCGGTCTCCTTGATCGCGGCCGAGGCGCGCCTGTTCCAGGCAGCGGGCGTCACCCCGGATGCCCTGTGGCGTCCGTGGCGCGTCGCCAAGCGCAACGACGAAGCCGTCGACACCGCGTCCTTCACGCTCGTTCCCGACGACGGCGGGCCGGTCCCCACCTTCGAGCCCGGCCAGTACGTCTCGGTCGCCGTCGACCTGCCGGACGGCCACCGGCAGCCACGCCAGTACTCGTTGTCCCAGGCACCGGAGCGCAGTGAGCTGCGCATCACCGTGCGACGAGTGCGAGGCTCAGGCGGTGCCCCCGCCGGCGCCGTGTCGAACTTCCTCCACGACCACGTGCGGACCGACGACATCCTGCTCCTCGGACCGCCCTCCGGGGAGGTCACCCTCGACCACGGCAACCGCCCGGTGGTGCTGATCAGCGCCGGCATCGGCATCACCCCGATGCTGTCGATGCTCGACCACCTCGCCGCCACCCAGCCCTCCCGCGAGGTCGTCGCCGTCCACGCCGAGACCTCACCCGACCGGCACGCCCACCGCGCGGAGTTCGCCCGCCTCGCCGGCTCCAAGCAGCTGACCTGGTACGAGACCGGTGCGACCGGCGAGCAGACGGGCTTCGTCGACGTGGGCGCGATCCCGTTGCCCGGCAACGCCATCGCCTACCTGTGCGGACCGATCGAGTTCATGCGCGACGTGCGCGCGGGACTGCTCAGCCGAGGTGTTCACGCCGACGACATCAGGTACGAGGTGTTCAGCCCGGGAATGCTCTGAAAGCGGGCCGCCGTGGAGCCTTGCAGCGCCTCCACTCGGCACCGGCGACACCGGCCGTGCGCATCACCCAGTAGGCGGTGAACAGCACCGTCGGCGTGAACAGCACTGTTCGGCAGGTACCAGCTCTTGGGCCGCAGCTTCCGCCGGTCGAACACGCGCTGCCACAACCGCCGAATGCCCACGTGTCGGTGTTCGCGACCCTTGAGGCGCCGGACGGTTCCCAGGGCCGATGGTCCGCTCGTGTCGGGACCGCAGTCCCTGGCTGAAGATCGACACGGACAGGATCGTGGACGACGTGACCATGCACGTTCCGCAGCAACACCGGCAAGGAACACCGCCGCACCCGATGATCTGCGTCAACCTGGGGCGCGGCGCGCCCGCGACCTGGTCCTCGTCCTTGTTCCAGCGGATGCGCGAGCTCGCCGTGGAAGACCTCCCGTCTGCGGATGTCGTGGACCTGACCGTCAGCCGCATGTCTCATCCAGCGATGCCCGACGCCGTCCTCGCCGAGGTGATCGCTTTCATGCCCGATGGCGCCCATCGGGTGCGCGGCGTGGGACGTACCCCGCAGGCAGCCCTGGCTCAGGTCCAGGCACGCCTGACCGCCCACGACTGATCGAATCGGCCGGACATCTTCGCCGACAACGCCGAGGACCGCCGCGAACTGGTCGTGCAGATCCGGTACCCGGCGACGCCGCCCGAATCAGCCGCACCGGCCCCGTACGTTCCCGACGCCGAGGTGCTCGCACCCTTGGCAAAGCTGCTTCGACTGCCGCGGTTCCTCCTGCCGTTCCTCGAACACGTCAAGACCAACTCAGTCCCGTCGGCCCCGGCGGCAGACACCGGGAAGACCTGGCCGGTACTCGTCTTCTCACCAGGCCGCGGCGGCTTCCGGCAGCACAACACCTGGCAGGTCGGAGAACTTGCCTCACACGGCTTCGTCGACACCGTCGTTCCCCATCTCGCCCAAGACGCGATCTTCACACTCGACCGGCTGAACGCACTCGACGAGACCGACGCAACCGGCATCCCCACAGCAAGACTCGACCTTTCCCGGCCGGGGTCTTCGGGCTGTCGCTCGGAGGCGCCGTGGCAGCCGAGGCCTGCCACCAAGACTCCCGGTTCCACGCCTGCCTCCCCATGGACGTGTGGATGCCGGACGAGGTGGTCCGAGCAGGCCTGTCCCAGCCCACGATGTGGCTCACCCGTGACGCAGCGACGATGCGCCGCGAAGGCTGGGCGCAGGCGGACATCGACCGTCACCTCAAAGGTCAGACCGCCGCGTTCGACCGGCCTGGCCGATCAGTACTCCGACTCGGTTCTGGTCTCGCTGCCGCCCGACGGCTCGGGCTGCTCCCCCGCACCGGTGCAGCTCGGGCCGGCCGATGCCACCACAGTGTCCGATGTAGACCACTCACAAGTGGACACAGAAGTGGACACCTGGTCGACGATTTTTTCCATCCATGCAAGGAAGTTGGTCCGTTCAGACGTCTCCTTGCACACACGCCCTGACTACCGTCGTCTTGACGTCACGTCCGAGGAGGCCGCGAATGCCAGTGCAGGCTGGGCTCATCAGGAAGTACAACGGCGACAAGGTGGTCGTGGTGAAGACCGGGTTGAGCGCCGACGGCGAGGACGCCGTGGTGGTGGCCCGGCTCACCCAGACGAAGCCGTCCGGCACCACCCCCAGCGTCAGGGCGAAGACCTACGTCACCGAGTACTGGGTCCTGATCGGCCAGGCGAAGACCGTCAAGGTCACGCAACTGGGCACCACGTGGACCCCGCCGAACCGCCTGGGACCGGCTGACGTCAGGAACGTCCAGCGGGAGTTCGACAAGATCACCGACTGACGTCGCGCTCGGGTCTCACCAACCTCTCAACGCGATCTTCCTCCCTGCTGGAGACGACCAAGCTGCCCATCGACGAGGTCGCCCGTCAGATCGGCTTCAACAGCTCCACACTCCCGCGCAAGCACCTGCACACCAGCATCGGCGTCGCGACCACCGTCTACCAGCGCACCTTCCGTGCGCCGGTCTCCTGAGGCGACCACCACCGGGATCCGGGGCGTAGGCGAGCCGGATCCCGGTGGCGCCGGCGGTCAGCCGGTGTAGCGGGTGTCGGAGCCGTAGAGCTCCCTGGTGAAGGAGGAGATGTAGGTGTGCGAGTCGGTGGCGCCGAGGTTGTAGGTCAGGTAGACGCCGTAGCCCTCGCTCACCGTTCGCCTCGCGAAGCTCGCGGCGGTGGAGGTGGGCGTCGAGTTGATCTGGACGGCCGCGGGCGAGAGCCTGGACTTGGGCAAGGCCATGGCCGGCGGGCTCCACGAGCCGTAGTAGGGGTTCCAGGCGTAGTTGAACTTCGACGTGATGTCGACGCCCCCGTAGGACAGCCGCGTCGCGGACGGGCCGATGTTGTACAGGGTGATCAGCTTGTTCGGCATCGCCGCGCGGAGCGCCGTGACCAGGTAGACGAACGAGCTCGCGTTCGGCTGGCCGGTGCCGTTCTTGCCGTACTCGGAGTACTCGTCGTCGAAGTCGATGCCGTCCAGTCCGTACCTGGTCACGGTGTCGGACAGCTGCTTGGCGAACGCCTCGGCGGACTGCTTGGTCGGGAAGTTGGCGAATCCGGCACCCTCGTGGTTGCCCAGGATCGACAGGGTGACCTTGATCCCCTTGGCCTGCAGGGGGCGGACCTGGGTGGCAACGTTGTCGAGCACGCGCTGCACGTTCGGGTTGAAGTACAGGTAGGCCGACTTGGTCGCGACGTCGTAGTTGATGTTGGCGGCGAAGATGACACCGATGTCGAAGGCGTTGCCGCTGCCGTTGGTCAGCGCGTACTTGCCCACGTTGAGCATGCTGTTGTTGTTGACCTCGACGTAGGCCACGGAGATCGGCCCGGTCTTCGCGAGCGCGCTCGCGGTGGTCGTGGTCCCGCTGGTGGTCAGTGCGACCGCCGCTGCTAGCGCGACGATCCGACGGACTCCGGACACCATCGATCAACTCCCATCGACTGGGGTTGGCAGGGGTTGGCCAGATCAGCGAACCAGCAGTGAACTCCTGCCGTCCACGTGTGCGGACACCTCTGTCCGGTGGGTTGTCCGTTCACGGCGAACCAGTCGGCCGGCGCTGACAACACCTGCGTTCGGCCATCAGGTCGGTCGCAGTCGAGTGCCGCGTTTGGGCCGAATGGTGCCTGGGTGCCGGGAACGGGTCGCCCTATGGTTTCTGGGAGCGCTCCCAGAAACCTGGAGGATTCTCGATGAGGAGAGTTCTGGCCGGTCTGCTGGCCACCTCGGTCGCGGCAGGACTGCTGACGCACGGCCCCGCCGCGCTCGCCGCCGACACGCCGGTGACGGTGGTGTCCAGCACGTTCGAGGACGACACGGCGCAGGGCTGGACCTCGCGCGGGGGCGAGACCACCGCGGTGAGCTCGGCCGTCGCGCACGGGGGTGCCCACAGCCTGCTCGTCTCGGGCCGGAGCCAGTCCTGGGAGGGGCCGGTGCTCGGCCTGCTCGACGACGTCGAGAAGGGCGTGCGGTACAGCCTCTCGGTGTGGGTGCGACTCGCGGGCGGTGAGGAGCCCGCGCGGCTGCGGATGTCCGTCGAACGCCATGCCGGCGGCGTCACGTCCTACGAAGGGGTTGTCGGCGACACCCTCGTCACCGCCGACGGCTGGGTGAACCTCACCGGCGGCTACACGCTGGCGTCCGATGCCGACTTCCTCACCACCTACGTGGAGAGCTCCAGCCCTGCGGCGTCGTTCCACCTCGACGACTTCGTCCTGTCGTACACGCCACTTCCCCCGATCCAGACCGACATCCCGGCGTTGCGGGACGTGGTGCCGTTCCGGCACTTCGGGGTCGCCGCCGAGCCCGCTCTGCTGTACGGGGAGCACGGCAGGCTGCTCGACCGGCACTTCAGCTCGATCACGCCGGGCAGCCAGCTGAAGTGGGACGCGACCGAACCCGCCGAGGGCGCGTTCCGGTTCACGGACGCGGACACGCTCGTCGGCTGGGCCAAGGCGCGGGGCAAGGCGATCCGCGGTCACACCCTCGTCTGGCACCAGCAGACTCCCGACTGGGTCTTCAAGGACGCCTCCGGCGCCGACATGACACCCACCGCGGAGAACAAAGCGCTGCTGCTGCACCGCATCGAAACGCACATCCGCGCCGTGGTGGGCCGATACCGCGACGACATCACGACGTGGGATGTGGTGAACGAGGTCGTCGACGAGGCGCAACCGGACGGCTTGCGCCGCAGCAAGTGGTTCGAGATCGCGGGACTGGACTACATCCGCACGGCGTTCCGCGTGGCGCACGAGGTCGCTCCGAACGCCACGCTGGTCATCAACGACTAC